>JANPNJ010000093.1:0-2283 GCA_031427395.1 Burkholderiales bacterium | reverse complement strand
ATGTCGCGTTTTTGCAGCTTTTCGGCGGCGGTGCGGTCATTGCATCCTTGCAGCTTGGCCACCACCGCCTTGACATTCACCGCGTAATCTTCCACCGCCACTTCTTCCCAGCCCTTGGGTGAGGAAAGAAACCAGGTGTCGAATTCGTCCAGGCTGTCGGCGTACTCGGTGAATGTTTGCAACTTCACCCAACCCTTGATGCCAAATGGCGCGGCAATGCGCGCCATGACTACCATGTCCACCAGTTTGTCGGTCGCCACCGCCGCAACGGCTGTCGAAATGGGTGATTAAGCCGTAGCGGCTTTTTTGCCGCGCCTGACCAGCTTCATGACGGCATCGGAGGCTTGCGCGCCCTTGCCTTGCCAGTAGGTCAGCCGATCCATGGCGATGCGGAATCCTTCTTCGGACTCGGCGGCGACTGGATTGTAAAAACCCAAACGCTCGATAAAGCGGCCATCACGGCGATTGCGCGAATCGGCAACCACGACGTTGTAAAAAGGACGGTTCTTGGAACCACCGCGTGCCATGCGAATAACGACCATGCTAACTCCTGAATGTAGAAAATTATCCGATTGAGAACCGGAAACGGGCCCGTTGCGAACAGGTAACGCCTAGCAGAGCCAGGACAGCCCAAAATTATAACCAAAACAAGGGGTTATGGGCAAGGTTTTTGTTGGGTTTGGCTCACGCAATCAACACTTTGCTGATGGTTTGGGCATTTCCAAGCAGAGCCACATCCCTGCCACGCACCCCGACAAGCTGCAATCCCAGAGGCAACCCCGCTTTGTCGGCATAAACAGGCACACTGATCGCCGGTGTATGCAACATCGAAGCCAGCCGGTTGAAAATCGGGTCCCCCGTCGAGCTTAAGCCATGCGGCGCGCTGCCGGGGGCGGCGGGCATCAGCCACACATCCCAATTTTCAAACAATCCATCGGCCAGCGAGCGGGCCTGTTCGGCACGGTGCATGGCCTGCAAATAGGTGACGCGCGGGATGGCCGCGCCTTCATCGAGGGCAACCGCCAGCGCAGGTGTCAGCAATGCCCGACGCTGGCTGCGTTCGGCATGATAGGCGCGTGCGGCTTCAAAATTTTGAATGATTTTTTGTTGTTCCAGAATGTTGGCGAGTGCGGCGGGTAGCGCCCAGTCAAGCACATCGTGTCCGGCGGCGGCGAGGGCGTGTTTGGCGCGGGTGATCGCCGCCTGCATGTCAGCGGTGGCAAATTCCATTAGCGTGGTCACACAGGCGATGCGCAATTTCCGTGGGGCGGCATCCATCGCTGAGGGTGGCTCACCCGTCATCGCCGCCAGCCACGCCGCGCAATGCTCAATGTTGCGGGCGAAAACGCCAACGGTATCCAGCGACTCGGATTGCACCTTCACGCCGGTGCGCGGCACCAGCCCAAATGACGGCTTGAAGCCAAACACACCGCAGTATGCCGCCGGGCGCAGAATCGATCCCGCTGTCTGGGTGCCGATGGCCAAGTCAACATGGCCGGCAGCCACGGCGGCGGCGGAACCGGCCGAGGAGCCGCCGGGTGAATACGCGGGGTTGACGGGGTTCAGCGTGGCGGCGGGTACAAAGGTGGCCAATTCGGTGGTCACCGTTTTGCCGACCATCACCGCGCCGGCAGATCGCATCAGGGCGACACATGCCGCATCCACAACAGCGGGCGGGGCGTTGTCATAAATAGCCGAGCCGCAGCGGGTGGGCAATCCGGCGACATCGATGATGTCCTTGACGCCGACGGTGAGGTTTTGCAGGGGCGGATTATTTTGATGAAACTCGCCTATTGGCGGCGTGTTTGGGGCATTTATGTCTGAAAATGCGCACCAGGCATGGAGTTTTTCATCTTGTTGCTTGATGTCAGCAATCAAGTTGGCAATAGTGTCAGGAGCATCCGAACTCATGGCGTTTGCCGCTTACCGCATTCCCGGCATCATGCCCTTCATGCCGCGCATCATTTTCGCCATGCCGCCACCCTTCATCATTTTCATCATCTTTTGCATTTGCTCGAATTGGGTCAGCAGTTTGTTCACTTCCTGCACGGTCACACCAGCACCGGCGGCGATGCGGCGTTTGCGCGAGGCTTTGAGCAGATCAGGTTTGCGGCGCTCCAATGGGGTCATGGAATTGATGATGCCTTCGGTGCGGCGCAATTGTTTTTCCTGCAAGTCCGGCGCCTGATTGGCGGCCTGCGAAAGTTGCGCGGGCAGTTTGTCCATGAGTGCACTCATGCCGCCCATTTTGCGCATCTGTGTAAGCTGCATTTTGAAATCATC
>JANPNJ010000092.1:0-2704 GCA_031427395.1 Burkholderiales bacterium | reverse complement strand
AACATCCTTGCCGCCGGGTGCGGAGATGATGACTTTTTTTGCCCCGCCCTTGATGTGCGCCGAGGCTTTTTCCTTGGTGGTGAAAAAGCCGGTGCATTCGAGCACCACATCGACACCCAGCGCGCCCCACGGCAATTGCGCGGGATCGCGCTGCGCGAATACCTTGATGCGGTCGCCGTTGACCACCAGACAATCACCGTCAACCGTCACCGTGCCGGGAAATTTGCCGTGCGCGGTGTCGTACTGGGTCAAATGCGCGTTGGTTTCAACCGGGCCCAGGTCATTGATGGCGACAATCTGGATGTCGTGTTTTTTGCCGCCTTCGTAATGCGCGCGGAGGACGTTGCGGCCGATGCGGCCGTAACCATTGATGGCGACTTTGATGGTCATGGGGTGAACTTTCCGGAAGTGGGGGAAATTTTTGGATTCTTATTTTAGCCGATGCACCGTTGCGCTGTGTCGGCCAATCATACGGACGACGTAAAATGTCGGTATGAAGAAAATTGTCATCGCCTCGAACAACCCCGGCAAGCTGCGCGAATTTGCCGCGCTGCTTGCACCCTTTGATTTTGCGGCGATCCCGCAGGGTGACTTCAACCTCGCCGAGGCGGCCGAGCCGCACCCAACCTTCATCGAAAACGCGCTGGCCAAAGCCCGCCACGCCGCGCGCCTGACCGGGCTACCAGCATTGGCAGACGACTCGGGCATTTGCACGCTGGCGCTGGGCGGCGCGCCTGGGGTGCTCTCAGCCCGCTATGCTGGCGAGCCCAGGAGTGACACGCGCAACAATGAAAAACTGGTGCGCGAGCTGGCCTCCCACGCCGACAAACGCGCGTTTTATTATTGTTCGCTGGTGTTGCTGATGCACGAACACGACCCGCAGCCCCTGATCGCCGACGGCCAATGGTTCGGCGAAATCATCGATACCCCGCGTGGGGCGGGTGGCTTTGGTTATGACCCACATTTTTTTCTGCCCGAATACGGCTGCACTGCCGCCGAACTCGACGCGCAACGCAAAAACACCGTCAGCCATCGCGGCATGGCAATGGCCGAATTATCTTTAAAACTCAAGCAACAGCAAGCGTTTTCAGCCTAAATGCCTTCAAACAGCGCACCATTGCTTGGCTTTGGCATTTCAAACGGCACCACACTGCTCAAAGCCCTGCCGCCGCTGTCGCTCTACATCCACATTCCCTGGTGCATCAAAAAATGCCCCTACTGCGATTTCAATTCACACGAATCCAAAGGCGCGCTTGAGGAGGCGCGCTACATTGAGGCGCTGATTTCCGATCTCGACTACACCCTGCCAAAAGTGTGGGGGCGGCGCATCCACACGATTTTTTTCGGCGGCGGCACACCGAGTTTGTTTTCGGCGCACGGCATCGACACCATCCTCGCCGCCGTGCGTGCGCGCCTCGTGGTCGAGCCCGAGGCGGAGATCACCATGGAAGCCAACCCCGGCACCTTTGAGATTGAAAAATTCAAAGGCTACCGCGACGCGGGCGTCAACCGACTTTCCATTGGCATACAAAGTTTCAACGCACACCACCTCAAAGCACTCGGCCGGGTGCATGACGAAGCGGAAGCCAAACGCGCGGTGGGCATCGCGCAGCGGCATTTCGACAATATCAACCTGGATGTGATGTTTGCCCTGCCCGCACAAACACTTGCCGAATGCGCGGCCGATATTGACACCGCCCTCTCATTCGGCACCAACCACTTGTCGATTTACCATTTGACGCTCGAGCCCAACACCTTGTTCCACCGCTTCCCGCCGCCCCTGCCGGACGATGAATTGGCCGCCGACATGCAAGACATGATTGCCGAAAAACTCGGTGCAGCGGGTTATGAACACTACGAAACCTCGGCCTACGCGAAGCCCGGTTGTGAATCGAAACACAACCTGAACTACTGGCGCTTCGGCGACTACATCGGCATCGGCGCGGGCGCGCACGGCAAGCTTTCCTTCCCCGACAAAATCACCCGCGAAGCGCGCTTCAAACAACCCAACACCTTCATGCAACGCGCCATGCTGGGGAGGCAATTCAGGAAGGCATCACCATTGCGGCCAAAGAACTGCCGTTTGAATTCATGCTCAACGCGCTGCGCCTGACGGAGGGCTTTCCGGTGGCGTTGTTTGTGGAGCGCACTGGCTTGCCGATCACGGTGATGCAACGCGAGCTTGACCTCGCGGAATCACGCGGACTGCTTGTGCGCGATCATTTGTTTATTACGCCAACAGTGAAGGGGCGGATGTTTTTGAATGATTTGTTGGGGGGGTTTTTGGCGGCGGATGCGCGGAAATGACGCGGCTTCAGCAGCCGTTTGAGTTTCCGAGCGGCGCGCTTCGGCACGGCTGCATTTTGTTCGGTTGTTATACCGGTATCAAATACTGTTGAATTGCAAAGTGCCAATGGTGGCGCGGCATTTCAGGCGGTTGTCGCGGTTATACCGACGTGCCGGTATAACAGTTATATTGCGGTTATGCAAAATAAATCACGTAGATTTCACCCCGGAGGTTTCATGAATCCTGATGTGCCATACATGATGTCGGTCACCAACCTGCACAAGATTCTCGACGCAATCCAGCGTGCCGGAGCCCCAGAGGTTTTCCATCAAGACTTCCTGAAGGATCTAGGGTTCAAGGCATCGAACGACCGCGGCGCGGTCAAACTGCTGAAATACCTTGGCATGCTCGATGGCT
>JANPNJ010000091.1:0-2880 GCA_031427395.1 Burkholderiales bacterium | reverse complement strand
TTGGCGTTGGTCACCTGCGGGATCAGGCAAATATCGGCGAGTGTGGGGGTGTCGCCGACACAAAAATCCGTTTGCACCGGACGTGCCCGCAACATGGCTTCGAGTGCGGTGAAGCCTTCGTGTATCCAGCCGCAATACCATTGTGTTTTGACCGCATCCGCCACTTTTAATTCGTCGGTGAGATAGGTGAGCACGCGGGTGTTGTTGAGCGGGTGTATGTCGCAGGCAATGAGCAGGGCGATTTGCCTGGCCATGGCGCGTGCTTCAATGTTGGCCGGCAGCAGCAGCGGCGCGGGATATTTTTCATCCAGGTATTCGATGATCGCCAGTGATTGCGACAGCCGCACTTCGCCGTCGATCAGGAACGGCACCAAGCCCTGCGGATTGACCGCCTTGTAGTCCGGCGATTTTTGCTCGCCTTTTCCCAGATGAACGGCGCGCATTTCCGGGCTGAGGTTTTTCAGGTTGAGGGCAATGCGCAATCGGAACGACGCGCTGGATCGGAAATAGTCATAAACAATCATGGCAAACACGCCTCCTTATAATGGTACTTCTGCACATTCAGCTTACCCTTCCCGCCCGCACAGCCAATGCAGTATAACGAGACCCTCAACAAGCATTTCACGGCGGCACAATTGCGCGCATGGCTGGCGGCGGGTGAGGTTGTTGCCGCAAGCGGTGACAAGCGTTTTGCCGACGACGCGGAAACGCCTGATATCGTGTCGCCCGCGGGCCCACTCAAGGCGGCGGCGGTGCTGGTGCTGGTGGTCAATCATCCCGCGCCGACCATTGTCTTCACCCAGCGCACCGCACACCTCACCGACCATGCCGGACAAATCAGCTTTCCCGGCGGGCGTGTCGAGGCGCATGATGTCGATGCCGCCGCCACCGCGCGGCGCGAGGCGGTGGAGGAAACCGGCATCCGCGCCGATCAAATCGAAATTGTCGGCACCCTGCCGCAATACACCACCGGCACGGGTTATCTCATCACCCCGGTGGTCGCATGGGCCGAGGCACCGCTGCATTATTCGCCGGATGCACACGAAGTCGCCGAGGTGTTTGAAGTGCCCGCGCGGTTTTTGTTGAATCCGCGCAATCATCGTTTTGAAAAGGCCATGTACAAGGGCAGGATGCGCGAGTACTACGCAATACCCTATGACAATCGTTATATCTGGGGGGCGACAGCGGGCATGCTGATTACTTTTTCGCGCGTGGTCGGCCACGCCGAGGGCTGGGAGAAGCATCCACCGGTGATCAAGGCACCGGATTCGGCGTGATGCCACATTGCGGCTACAACTTGTGCGCGCCCACCATCAGCCGCTCGTATTGGTTGTATTGCTCATCAATCGCCCCATCGGCACCCGGTGAGCGTTTGACGCTGATCCATACCTCGGCCGGAAAGCCGGCCGCGGTTTCGGCGGTGTAGTCGATTTCTTCCTCGGCCACGGCGCGCGCGGTTTCGTAGTCCGGCGCTTTCCAGTCAAACAACAAATGCTGCGCCAGTTGGTCCTTGAAAATTTCCAGGTCGGCGTCGTTGACCTCGACCACCTCGGCCAGGGTCACACGCGCACGGCGGGTGATGGATAAAAACGATGCATCACAATAACAGCGCGGCTCGCAGCGGTAGCCACTGGCCAGGTCACACACCGTAAAGCCGCCCGAACACACCCACTCGTCCTCGTCACAGGCGGCGCTGGTTTTGTAGAGCTCCGCGTCGGAATCGTCGAGGCGCACGGCTTTCAAAAATTTTGGCATGGGGAATTATTCAATATAAAAGGGAACCGCCGATTAACGCGGATGAGCGCCGATAAAAGCGGATAAAAAACTTCCTGTCATTCCGAACGGCTTTATGTGAGGAATCCCATCCGTGAGCATGTCAAAGAAAGAAACTATCAGCGTCGTTTCATGCGGATGAAATGCATCAAAGCACGATGAAGTCGTGCTCTGTCGGCATGACAATTGTGGGTGGGGTTTCATCGGCGCACATCGGCGTTCATCGGCGGTAAAAATCAATGTTCATTAGTGGTAAAACAACCCTACCCAAACCGCGCCTTCAAATTTTCCATTGTGACAATCAATTTTGCACGGATGCCCGGCTCAAACGCCGCGTGGCCGGCGTCGTGGATGATGTGATAGTCGGCCTCGGGAAAGGCGCGCGCCAATTCGTCGGCGGAGACAATCGGGCACACCGCATCATAACGGCCCTGCACGATGGTGGTGGGAATGTGGCGGATTTTGCCGATGTTGTCGAGCAGGAAATTGTCCGGCAGGAAAATATTGTGCAGGAAGTAGTGGGTTTCCATGCGCGCCAGCCCGATCGCCACCTGGTCCGCGCAGAAATTGGCGGCAACACTTTCGTTGGGCAGCAGGGTGGAGCACGAGCCCTCAAAGAGGCTCCAGTGGCGTGCGGCGGGCACATGGATCGCCGGGTCGGGGTGGTGTATCAGGGCGTGATAGGAATGCAAAATATTTTTATGTTCACTGGCGGGAAGATAGCCGGAAAATTGCCGCCAGGCTTCCGGAAAAAAATGTTTGAGCCCGTACAAAAACCAGTCGATTTCAAACGGGCGGCACAAAAATATGCCGCGCAGCACCAGTGCCATTACCCGCGGCGAATGATGCATGGCGTAGGCCAGCGCCAGGGTGGAACCCCATGAGCCGCCGAATACCATCCAGCGCGCGATGCCGAGTTTTTCGCGCAGACGCTCGATGTCGGCAATCAGCAACGGCGTGGTGTTGTTGGTGGTTTCGCCCAGCGGTGTCGAGCGCCCCGCGCCGCGTTGGTCAAAAATGACAATGCGATAAAACGCCGGGTCAAAAAATTGCCGGTGCGCGGCGGCGGCGCCAGAGCCGGGCCCGCCGTGCAAAAACAACACCGGC
>JANPNJ010000090.1:0-3357 GCA_031427395.1 Burkholderiales bacterium | reverse complement strand
TTTCGGCTTTTTTCAAATACTCAACCGTCATGCCCTTTGGCAGCCAGCGCATGTTTTTCGACAGGCTCGCCTCCATCATGGTGCCCGCCCCCAGCTCGGCGAGATTGCACAGTGCGATGGCGTGGATGGTCTGGATGTGGTTTTCAACCGCGCGCCGTTTGGGCATGGTGACTTCGGCGTAGCCGGGGCGCAGCTCGACAAAGCATGGCTTGATCGAGCCGAAGTACGGCGCTTTCCAGCAAATTATTTTTGAGAAAATTATTTTGCCGAATGGTTTGTTGGACAGTTTTGTCCAGAGGGTAAGTGCGCGATTCATTGCGTTGCGGGACTAAACCGCGTCCCAGCCCGCATCAACCCGAAACCGCGCACCGTGTTTTGTTTCCAGCGCCTGCATTTCCGCACGCAATTTGTCCTTGCCCGCCGTGCGCAAATAATTGAGCGGCCCGCCGCGGTGTGGCGCAAAACCGGTGCCGAATATCACCCCTGCGTCACACAGGTCGGCATCGGCAACAATGCCTTCGCGCACACACGCCGCCGCTTCATTCACCGCCGGTAAAGTCATGCGCATCCACAGCGGCTCAAGATCAACCGTGCCCGAGCCGTTGGACTTTTGCGGGCGGCCATTCACCCATTTGTAAAATCCCTCGCCGGATTTTTTGCCGAATTTTTTTGCCGCGACCAGCTCCTGGATTTTTTTCGGCTGTGGCGAATCCGGCTTTGCCAATTCCGCCCCCACCGCCAGGCCGACATCGAGGCCGACGGTGTCGGCCAATTCTATCGGGCCCATCGGCATGCCGAACGCCTTCGCGGCGGCGTCGATGGTCTCGGCGGCAATGCCCTCCTCCAGCATCACCTGCGCCTCAGTCATGTAGGGCGTGAGGATGCGGTTGACCAAAAAGCCCGGCGCGGATTTCACCGGTAGCGGCAGCTTGTCGATTTTTTTCACGAATGCCTGCGCGCGCACCATCACGTCCTTGGAAGTCTGCGGGCCTTCCACAATTTCGACCAGCATCATCATGGCAACGGGATTGAAAAAATGGATGCCCACCAGCCGTTCCGGCCGGGTGAGGCCGACCGCCAATTCCTGCAATGGAATCGAGGAGGTGTTGGTGGCGAGAATCGCGCTGGGTTTCAGGCGTGGCTCGATTGAGGCATACAATTTTTTCTTGATGTCGGCGTTTTCGACAATCGCCTCAATCACCAAATCACAATGCGCCACACCATCGCCTTTGACATCGGGAATCAGGCGATCCAGCGCCGCCTGCACAAGATGTGGCACCTTGAGTTTCTTTTTGTACAATTCGGCGGCACGTTTGATGGCTGGCGCGATGCGGGTGTGGTCGAGATCTTGCAACGTGACAGTGAAACCTTTGAAGGCACACCACGCGGCAATGTCACCGCCCATCACGCCCGCCCCCACCACATGCACATGTTTGATGCCCGATTCCCCCGCGCCCAGTGATTTGAGCCGATCCTGCAATTTGAAAATGCGGATCAGGTTGCGCGCGGTCGGATGGGCGAACAGTTTTTCCATCGAGGCGCTGTCACCAGTCGGCACATTGCGTGGGTCGCCACCAAATTTTTCCCAAAGATCGATGATGGCGTAGGGTGCCGGATAGTGTTCCCGGCTGGCTTTTTTCGCCACCTGTTTGCGCGAGGCGCGGGCGACGATGGCGCGAATCAGCGGCCAATTGGTGATGGCGTCCTTGAATGCGGGCTGGTGCGGTGCGGGTGGATTTTGCAACAACATCGTAGCGGCATTGGCAAAGTGCCGACGCGGTGTGACCACATCCACCAAGCCCATGCGCTTGGCACTTTTGGCATCGACTGCGCGCCCGGTCAGCATCAGGCCGAGCGCTTGGCCCGCGCCAATGAGTTTGGGCAAACGCATCGCACCACCCCAACCGGGCACAATGCCAATCATCACTTCCGGCAACGCCATTTTGGTTTTGGTACCCTCGTCGGCGATGCGGTAGCGGCATGCCAGCGCCAGCTCCAGCCCGCCGCCCATGCAAAAGCCGTGAATCATCGCCACCGTCGGAAACGGCAGTGCAGCGACTTGATCAAATACATCGAGCCCGAGTTTGGCGAATGCGGTGGCTTCACTCACGTTGGCAAAGCTGGTGAATTCATCGATGTCGGCACCGGCCGCAAAGCCGTTGTCCTTGGCAGACTGAATCGCCAAGCCCTTCACCGGGTTCGCCCGCAGTTGCGCGCAAACGTCGCCCAATTCGCGCATCGCTTCCGACGAAAAGGTGTTGGTGGAATCGAGTGTGCCGTCAGGTTTGGCGCGATCAAAGGTGAGTGTGGCGATGCCGTTTTGGTTGGTGTCGAGTCGCCAGTGTTTCCAGTTGTGCATGTTTAACTTTCCCTGCTAAAAATTCGTAAAGTACAATATCCACGGGGTGTTTGGGGTGTTTTTGCTTGAAACACCTTATCCAGCAACGGAATACAAAATCTAAATCCAGTCGTTTTGTATTTTAGATAACTTTGCGACCGCTGGATTCCGGCTTTCGCCGGAATGACGATTTTTGGGGAATTCTAAAAACCCCGTCATCCCGGCGAAAGCCGGGATCCAGCGGTCATGACTACTGGCAAATCTCTTCATATAAATCACGCCATGTCGGATTGAAATCCGCAATCAATTTCAGTTTCCACTTGCGCTTCCATTCTTTGATCTGTTTCTCACGCGTGATTCCCGCTTCCGCGTTTTGGTGAACTTCATACCACACCAAAATTTTCACTTTGTATTTTTTGGTAAATCCATCGACCAACCCTTCGCGGTGTTGCCATATGCGTTGAATCAAATTGCTGGTCACACCAACGTATAACGTCCCATTGGTTTGGCTGGCAAGCAGATAGACATAAAATTGTTTTTCTGTCATGACATCAATACATTTAACACCGCTGGGTCCCGACTTTCGTCGGGACGACGGATTAGTCCGCGCGCCGCAACAGCATCGCCCCGCCCTGCCCGCCACCAATGCACAGTGATGCCGCCGCATAATTGCCACCGGTGCGCTGCAATGTTTTCAGCGCGTGCAGCACCACTCTGGCACCGGATGCGCCAATGGGATGACCGAGGGCAATCGCCCCGCCATCGACATTGAATTTCGCGCGATCCATTGTGCCGAAGGCACGATCCAGCCCCAGCTTTTCCCGGCAGTACGCTTCCGACTCCCACGCCGCGAGGCAGCCCAGCGCCTGTGCGGCGAAGGCTTCGTTGATTTCCAGGCAATCAAGATCAGCGAGGCGCAGATTGTTGCGCGTGAGCATCGGGGTGATGGCATGTACCGGCCCCAGACCCATCTCGGCCGGATCCAGCGCGCTCCATTGCGAATCAACAATCGCACCCAG
>JANPNJ010000089.1:0-3537 GCA_031427395.1 Burkholderiales bacterium | reverse complement strand
AAAAACATCAAATCACGCATAGCCACAAAGGAAAACATCATGGGAAGAATCATTGGAATTGACCTGGGCACCACCAACAGTTGCGTGGCCATCATGGAAGCCGGTCAGCCGAAGGTCATTGAAAACGCCGAGGGTGCGCGTACCACGCCATCGATTGTCGCCTATCAGGACGACGGCGAAATTCTGGTTGGGGCCTCGGCCAAACGCCAGGCGGTGACCAATCCGAAAAACACCTTGTATGCGGTCAAGCGTTTGATCGGTCGGCGTTTTGAGGAAAAAGAAGTGCAAAAGGACATCGACATGATGCCCTACAGCATTATCAAAAATGACAACGGTGATGCCTGGGTGGAAGTGCGCGGCAAAAAAATGGCGCCGCCACAGGTGTCGTCGGAAGTGTTGCGCAAAATGAAAAAAACCGCCGAAGATTATTTAGGCGAGGAAGTCACCGAAGCGGTGATCACCGTGCCGGCCTACTTCAATGATTCGCAGCGCCAGGCCACCAAGGACGCCGGTCGCATCGCCGGCCTCGATGTCAAACGCATCATCAACGAGCCGACTGCGGCGGCGTTGGCGTTTGGCATGGACAAAAAAGAGGGCGACCGCAAAATCGCCGTCTATGATCTCGGCGGCGGCACCTTCGACGTGTCGATTATCGAAATCGCCTCGGTCGAAGGCGAGCACCAGTTTGAAGTGCTCTCGACCAACGGCGACACCTTTTTGGGCGGCGAGGATTTTGACCAGCGCCTGATGGACTACCTGTGTGACGAATTCAAAAAAGAACAGGGCATTGATCTGAAAAAAGATGTGCTGGCCCTGCAACGTCTCAAGGACGCGGCGGAAAAAGCCAAGATCGAATTGTCATCCGCGCAGCAAACCGAAGTGAACCTGCCGTATGTGACGGCGGATGCCTCGGGGCCGAAACATTTGCTGGTCAAGATCACCCGCGCCAAATTCGAGTCGCTGGTTGACGAATTAATCGCGCGCACCATCGAGCCGTGCCGCATCGCCATCAAGGATGCCGGCGTGAAAATCGAGGACATTTCCGACGTGATTCTGGTCGGCGGCCAAACGCGCATGCCAAAAGTGCAGGAGAAGGTCAAAGAGATTTTCGGCAAGGAGCCGCGCAAAGACGTGAACCCGGACGAAGCCGTCGCCGTCGGCGCGGCCATCCAGGGCGGCGTGTTGAAGGGCGACGTGAAAGACGTGCTGCTGCTCGACGTGACCCCGTTGTCACTCGGCATTGAAACCCTCGGCGGTGTCTCGACCAAACTCATCAAGAAAAACACCACCGTGCCGACCAAGGCATCCCAGGTGTTTTCCACGGCGGATGACAACCAATCGGCCGTGACCATTCATGTGCTGCAGGGCGAGCGCGAATTGGCGTCGGGCAACAAGTCCCTCGGCCAGTTCAACCTCGAAGGCATCCCGCCTTCACGCCGCGGCCAACCGCAAATCGAAGTCGCCTTTGACATTGACGCCAACGGCATCATGCATGTGTCGGCCAAGGACAAGGCCACCGGCAAGGAAAACAAAATCACCATCAAGGCCAACTCCGGCTTGACCGAGGAAGAAATCCAGCGCATGGTGAAAGACGCCGAAGCCAACGCCGACGAAGACAAAAAAGTGCTGGAGCTGGTGACCGCGCGCAACCAGGGCGACCAATTGGTGCATGAAACCAAAAAGTCCCTGGAAGAATACGGCGACAAATTGGATGCCGCCGAAAAAGCCGCGATCGAAGCCGCCAGCAAAGACCTGGAAGAAGCATTAAAAGGCAGCGACAAGGACGCCATCACCGCCAAGACAGAAGTCCTCAGCAAGGCCGCGCAAAAACTCGGCGAAAAAATGTACGCCGACATGCAGGCCAAGGCGGCGGCGGAAGGCGGCGGCGGTGTGGAAAGCACTGCCGGTGCCGCGCCGGGTGGCGCATCCGAGTCCGCCAAGGAAAAAGACATGGGCAATGTGGTGGATGCGGAATTTACCGAAGTGAAGGACAAGAAGTAAGACGGAGTTGGGGGTGTGTCGGCAAGCATCGCCCCCATCCCAGCCTTCCCCCGTTGCCGGGGGAAGGAGCCACACCAGTTCGTCATTGCGCAGCATGATGTCAAATCGCAGGCTATGAAATAGAAACATAGTCGTAGGGTGGGTAGAACCCACCGTTTGCGATGATGGTGGGCTACGCCCACCCTACCGTCGTTTTCACCTGTTCACCCGTTCACCGTCTTACTTCTTATCCTTCACTTCGGTAAATTCCGCGTCCACCACATTGCCCATGTCTTTTTCCTTGGCAGGCTCAGACGCGGCACCCGGCGCGGCACCGGCTGGACTTTCCGCACCGCCGCCGCCTTCCGCCGCCGCTCCAAATAGCGCCAACACTTGCGGTTGCAAGGCGATACGCATAATGGGGTGGCTATCGGTGTGGTGCGCGATCACTTCGGTAGACGGGATCTGGCGGGAGAAATACAGGATGCCCAGCTGAATGACCAGGCCCGCCCACAAAATCCAGCTGATTGCGATATAGTCAAAAGCATAGCCCAGGCCCAACACGGAAATAATAAAACCGACCGACCCCCACGAGCGCAGACGCCCGTAACGCGCCGCGTTCTTGCCCAGGTAAGTCAGCGTGGTCGCCTCCACCAGGGGCATGGACGCACTCCAGAAAAAACTCATCAGCGCCAGTACCAGCAGCAGCCCGTAATATTCCGTGGTAAAAAAAACACCCAGGTAGCAAAGCGCACTGCCCAATGCCGCCACCTGCACCACCCGCCGCCGATTGCCCAGGCGATCAGCCAGCCAGCCCCACAGCGCGGGCGACAACATACGCATCACCGGCTGCACCGACATCAGGATGCCAATCTGTACCACATTAAATTCTAGCGACGTGAGGTACAAGCTCCAATAGGGCGCGAACATCCCCACGAAGGCGAAGTAAAAGAAATAAAACCCGGCTAGTCGCCAGTAGTAGCTCTTGGAGTTGGGCATGAGAGAAAACCGACTAAACAGCGAGCATTTTACACGGTACGCTCAATTACGACTCGTTCGCCACTCCATGCGGGCATGCCCAGTGACGACATGCTGGCGCGCAGACGCGGTGCGGATGGGTGGAGTGTCTGCCGGATAGCCCAGTTGAATCTGGTTCAGCATGGCGAGGAAATGGCAACGAAAAATTTATCTTGGTGAGTTTGCATACTAACCACATAGGCATTACGTCCCCGTTTTATTCGCCAAACTTTGCCGCCAATCCATCCAGCGTCATGTTCACCGCAATCACGTTATGTGGAATCAGCACATAGCGCCAAGGTTTTCCGCCAATGACAACAAAATCGCTTGGTTAGCTCGTTGGCGAAATATTTGGCTTGGTAGTCGGTTATTTTCAATTGCGCAAATCTGTTGTGAGGATTGAATGTATCGAACTGAGATACCACCACCTGTATCAATCCCCAGTTAAGCCGCCAGTTAAAGCCACAAGTCACGCCGCCAGCAACTCGACATGCACCCTGCGCCCAATCGCTGTAGCGATGTTCACCAGCGCATCCAGCG
>JANPNJ010000088.1:0-3205 GCA_031427395.1 Burkholderiales bacterium | reverse complement strand
AAGGGTTTGGTAACTGCCGCTGGCTGCGCGTTGCTTGCCGTTGGAGTTGCTGTGCTTGTTGCGCAGCCGCTAAAAAATAAGACGCCTGTCAGGCCAAAACAAATAAGAACTATTCGTATTTGCATTAAGATGGTGTCGTCTTTAATTTTCAAAGTGTTTAACAACATGTTTAAAAAAGCTCCTTTACTTGCTGCGCTAGCATTTGCGGCTGTTACCGGCGTCGGGACTGCCGCTGCGCAAGACCAGGTTTTAAATCTGTATTCTGCCCGTCATTACTCCACAGACGAGGCGATGTACTCTGATTTCACAAAAGCCACGGGTATCAAAATCAACCGTGTGGACGCCGATGACGCAGGTATCCTGGCGCGTTTAAAGGCTGAAGGCACCGCATCGCCAGCAGATGTCATCATGCTGGTCGATGTCGCCCGTTTGTGGAAAGGCGATGCAGACGGCCTGTTCATGCCAATCAAGTCTGCGCTGCTTGAAAAGGCGATACCAGACACGCTCCGCGCCAAAGCAACGCCTGACGGCACAACCTGGTTCGGTTACTCGACCCGGGCACGCGTCACTGTGTACGACAAGACAAAGGTAAAAAGAGCAGATGTAGATACCTATGAAGAGCTGGGTGATGCCAAAAACAAAAGCCTGCTCTGTACCCGCTCCGGGTCTCACCCCTACAACCTGTCGCTGTTCGGCGCGGTTGCTGAACACGTGGCCTCGATTCAAGGTGAATCGGTGCGGGTGACCGGCGGCAAGCGGGATGATTTACAGGCGGCGATGGCACTGTGCAAACTGAAAATTGATGAAGTGCCGTTGCAGTTTGAGAATTTCCGGGATTGATGGCATCCCTTGTGAAAGGCCGTGGAATTTACCCGAAATGGCATCTTGGCTATAGAGTCAATCGCAGATGATTAGCTTCGCCGCCATCATGACAATCGCCGCAACACCAGATTATTTGTCATCGTCGATCACGAATCCGATGCGGCGTTTGCCGGCGGATGGGGTTGACATCAACTGCCGCAGGGTATCAATGATGCCGACGATGTCCTGATCATGGGTTGTGAGTTTCTTCTCGATGCGCTGCTCCAGCGCCTTTAACTGCCGCGCCAGATCTTTGTTTGAGGCCAGGAATTCGCGCAACTGCACAAATGCGCGCACCACATATACGCTTACCTCGACTGCACGAGGGCTGTTCAGGAGCGTGGCCGCCATGATTGCCCCGTGTTCGGTAAAAACATAAGGCAGGTATTTGCGGTGTTGGCCGCGCCCGGCGGGTGCGGCGTTTAAGGTCGCAGTTTGCGACCTTAAAGAATCCCACTCCGTCGCATTGAGCGCGAACATGAAGTCAGCGGGAAACTTGGCGAGATTGCGTTTCACCGCCTCGTTGAAACGTTTGGTTGGCACCTCATAGAGCGAGGCCAGATCGGCGTCGAGAATCACTTTGCAGCCACGCACAATAAATATCCGTTCAGCGATGATCTCGGCTGGAACCGTAGCCGTGCTCATCGCCACGCACGCTTTGTGCGGCGCTTCGACTGCTCGTGTGCGTTTCCCTGCAGCAAGGAATGCTGTGAACAATGGCAGGACGGATGGAATGAGTCACTCATAAGATGGCGATGGCGTTTGTCTGAAAATATTTGTCAATCGTACATTGCGCCGCGTCTGAAATCAATTGTGCTTGTGTTTTTCGTGGTTGACTAAATCTCGCTTTGACCAACTTTCTCACCCCTCCGTCAACGCCAGCGCCTGCGCGACGCGTTCGATCGTGTTCCCGGTGATTTTGCGCCGCCACGCACGCGCACCGGGTAGCCCTTTGTGCAACCCCACCAGATGCCGCCGTACGTTATGGGGGTGAAAGTCCTTGTTCTGCGCGGTGTTCCGGGCAATGTAGGCTTCCATCACGGCTTCCACCTCTTCGCGTTCGCAAAAGCCCTGCGCCCCGCCAAAAAACGCGTGATCCCACGTTGAGAGCCAATACGGGTTGTGATACGCCTCGCGGCCGATCATCACGCCGTCGATGTGTTCGAGCTGTTGGTGAATATCCGCCGCTGTGGTCACGCCACCGTTGAGCACAATGGTGATGGCGGGAAAATCTTTTTTCAGTTGGTGGACATAGGCGTATTTCAGCGGCGGGATTTCGCGGTTTTCTTTCGGGCTTAACCCCTTGAGAATGGCATTGCGGGCGTGGGCGATGAATACCTGGCATCCCGCCTGGCTCACCGTACCGACAAAATCACGCACAAAATCGTATGACTCAATGGCATCAATGCCAATGCGGTGCTTGACGGTGACGGGCACATCCACCACATCGACCATCGCCTTCACACAATCGGCGACCAGCGCGGGCTCGGCCATCAGGCACGCGCCAAAGCTGCCGCGCTGCACACGCTCGGACGGGCAGCCGCAATTCAAATTGATTTCGTCGTAGCCCCAACTTTCGCCCAGCTTCGCGCAGGCGGCCAGATCATTCGCGTCACTGCCGCCCAGTTGCAGGGCGAGCGGCTGTTCTTCCGGGTTGAAATCCAAATGCCGGGGCTTGTCGCCGTGCAGCAGCGCGCCGGTGGTGACCATCTCGGTGTAGAGGCGTGTGTGTTTGGTCAGCAGGCGGTGAAAGTAGCGGCAGTGCCGATCCGTCCAGTCCATCATCGGTGCGACCGACAGCCGCCAGGGATTTGCTTCCGTTGTTTTCATTGGTGTAGTTTACGACATGGCATTGCCGATGCGCCCTGGCTTTCGGGCAAAATACCGTCATGCCTGACCATTCCATTTCCGCCAAAGCCATCCGTGCCGCCGCCGCCGCGCTGGCGCGCGGGGACTTGGTCGCCATGCCGACCGAAACGGTTTACGGTTTGGCGGCGGATGCGACCAATGACCAGGCCGTGAAAAAAATCTTCGCGGCCAAAGGGCGGCCGAGTGACCATCCACTGATTGTGCATGTGGGAAAAGACGCGGATCTGGCACGCTGGATCAAGCTGCTGCCCAAGGATGCCAAAAAGCTCATGGACAAATTCTGGCCGGGGCCTCTCACTTTTATCCTGAAAAAATCCGCGCACATTTCCGCTGTGGTCACCGGCTGCCAGGACACGGTTGGCCTGCGCTGTCCGGCGCATCCGGTTGCCCAGGCACTGCTAGCCGAATTCGCCAAGGTCGGCAGCGGCATTGTGGCGGCACCCTCCGCAAACAAATACGGCCATGTGTCGCCGAC
>JANPNJ010000087.1:0-5267 GCA_031427395.1 Burkholderiales bacterium | reverse complement strand
AACACGCGAGGCGGCGATCCAGGTGCTTTCCGGTGCCGCCGCGGGGCGCACGCTGGATTTGACCAAAAATCTGACCACCATCGGCAAGCCGGGTGTGCAAGTGGCGGTGATTACCCGCCGTCCGACCGGATTTTTCATCACGCACGTTGAAGGCGCATCTTTTCCAACCATCAATGGCGTGCCGCTGGGATCCCATGCGCAGCAACTGGGCGATCATGACATGATCGAAATTGCGGGAGTCAAGATGGACTTTTTCTTTCGGAATTGACGCACTGGCAAGATAAGGCCCGCAGAACGGTGTCGCGCGGTGTGGTTTCAGGTGGTCATGGGCGGGAAGTGCGGTTTGGCACTGCGCCGTGTCGTTTGGCAGGCGCATAATCAAATCGGGTGCGCCTGCAGTCCGGATTGCAATTCGGGCAGCGGCGATTCGTCAATTGAAACGGCCTTTGTCCAATGAGAATAAAAGTGCTCGGTTGCAGCGGCGGGATCGGTGGCGAATTGCGCACCACCTCGTTGTATGTTGATGACGATATTTTGATAGACGCCGGAACCGGCGTCGGCGATTTGTCGATCGAGCAAATGGCCGCCATCGACCATATTTTTATCACCCATTCCCATCTCGATCACATCACCAGCATTCCGTTCATGGTCGACACGGTTTGCGGCATGCGCACCAAGCCGATCATTCTCTACGGTATTGCCGAGACGCTGCAAATCATCAAAGACCACATCTTCAACTGGAAGATTTGGCCGGATTTTTCAAAAATACCGACCCCGGAAACCGCGTTCATGGGGTATCGTGAAATTCAAGTGGGCGAGCCGGTCAACATCAATGGCCGCAAAATCACCGCCATTCCCGCCGTGCATGTGGTGCCGGCCGTGGGCTATCTGGTTGATAGTGGCGAAGCCCGGCTGATCTTCAGTGGTGACACCACGGTCAATGACGCGCTATGGGAAATCGCCAACGCAACAAAAAACCTGAAATACATCATAATTGAGACGGCATTTCCCAACAAGGAGCGAGAGCTTGCCATTGTGTCCAAACACCTTTGCCCAAGCATGCTCGCCGAGGAGTTGGCAAAACTCACGCATCCGGTGGAAATCCTGGTCACCCACCTCAAGCCTGGTGAAATCAATATCACCATGAGTGAGATAGGCCGAAACGCCGGCAAATGGCGTCCGCGCATGTTGGAGCAGGGGATGGAACTGATTTTGTAGGCAAAGCCTGCCGGATGGGAGGCGGCCTGGTGCAATAAACAGGCGCACACGGGTGTGTGTCATTGACTTCCCGGCTGAATGATGTAACTTGGCAGTCACAAAAATACCGCAAAAGCGAGGACGTTAGATGAGCGCAGTCTTGGAGTCAAAATCGGGGGCGGCGGGTGGCGCGGCCGGACAGGCGGCTGACATGTCGTCCAAGCTGGCGTTTTCGAAAAAACTCCAGGCCGTCACCAACCGGATTCACTCAACGACCAACGTTGATGAAATCATGCTCGATGTGACGCGCGACATTTGCCAGTTGTTCGACGCCGACCGCCTGACCATATACACGTTGTCCGAGGACGGCTCGGCAATCGTTTCGAAGGTCAAATCCGGGCTGACCTCATTCAAGGACATCAAGCTGCCAATTACCGAAAGCTCGATCGCGGGCTGCTGTGCGCTCAACAAACGCTTCATGAACATCAAGGATGTTTATGACGATGCTGAGTTGAAAAGTTTCTCGCCTAATTTGGCGTTCCTGAAGGCAGTCGATCAACGCACCGGTTACCGCACCAAACAAATGATGGTGGTGCCGATCCTGTCGGCGGATGCCACTGGCGGTGCTGGCGACCTTGCCGGTGTCATCCAGGTTATCAACCATTTGCCGGGTATACCGTTTCCGCCGCTGGCGGAGGAAGGCCTGCTGGAATTATCCAAGACTCTCGCCATCGCCTTCAAGGTTCGCCAGCAGATTCCGTCACAAATCAAATCCAAATTTGAATATCTGGTGGTGGACAATATTATTTCCGAGGGCGAACTGGAATTGGCCACCCGCACGGCCAGGCGCAAGAACAAAAACGTGGAAGACATCCTGATTGACGAATTTCAGGTCAAACCAGCGGCGATTGGCGCGGCATTGGCAAAATATTTTAATGTCGAATACGAGGCTCACAAGGCGGATCGCATCAAGCCCATCGATTTGCTAAAGAATCTCAAGCGCGACTATTGCGAGTCGTCCAACTGGATGCCCATCGAGGACTCAAAGGCCGGCATTATCATCATGACCACCGACCCTGAGCACACCAAAAGCTCGCGTGTGGTCGAAAATATTTTTCCGAAATCAAAAATCGTCTACAAGGTTTGCACATCGCGGGATTTCATTGCGACTTTGGGGCAGTTATTCGGCGGCGCCGACGGCACCTCAACAGAGGACATCGGTGATTTGCTGTCGAGCCTGGATGATGACCCGGAATTGCAGGATGCCGGTGGTGATGAGGTTTCCGCCGCCGCCGACAATGAACTGGTCAAGCTGGTCAACAAAATCATCATCGACGCCTACAACCAGGGTGCCTCCGACATCCATATCGAGCCTATGCCCGGCAAAGGCAAAACCGGCATTCGTTTTCGCAAGGATGGCTCGCTGGCACCGTATATTGAAGTGCCCTCAAGCTACCGAAGCGCGCTTTGCGCGCGCCTGAAAATCATGTGCGACCTGGATATTTCCGAGAAGCGCAAGCCGCAGGACGGAAAAATCAAATTCAAGAAATACGGCCCGCTCGACATTGAATTGCGCGTTGCCACCATCCCCACCACCGGCGGTGTGGAAGACATCGTCATGCGTATTTTGGCGGCCGGCGAGCCGATCCCGCTGGACAAGCTGGGACTCACCACCAAAAACAAGGACAACCTCGTCAAGGCCATCGCCAAGCCCTATGGACTGTTTTTTGTCTGCGGCCCGACCGGTTCGGGCAAAACCACCACGCTGCACTCGGTGCTGGGCTCATTGAACACCCCCGACACCAAGATTTGGACTGCCGAGGATCCGGTTGAGATCACGCAAAAAGGCTTGCGCCAGGTGCAGGTCAATAAAAAAGTGATCGATTTCCCGGCGGTGATGAAGGCTTTTTTGCGTGCTGACCCCGACATCATCATGGTCGGCGAGATGCGCGACGCCGAGACCACGCATATCGGCATCGAGGCATCACTCACGGGCCACCTGGTGTTTGCCACTCTGCACACCAATTCCGCGCCGGAAGCGATTATCCGTTTGCTCGACATGGGCATGGACCCCTTCAACTTCGCCGACGCGCTGGTGGGTATTTTGGCGCAGCGTCTGGCCAAGCGCCTGTGCAAATGCAAAGCACCCTACACGCCGGATCAGGAGGAAATGAAGCAATTCATGCATGAATACACCAATGATCTGCGGCAGACCGGGCCGTGGATCAAGGACGCGCAGGGCGAGGCGAAAAAACTGTTTGAATATTGGCTGAAGGAATACGGCAAGGACGGCAAGCTGACATTTTTCAAACCAGTGGGATGTGATACCTGCGGCGGCTCCGGTTACAAGGGACGGGTTGGCCTGCATGAATTGATGGTCGCCTCCGACCCGGTGAAAAAACTGGTGCAGGAAAAAGCGCGGGTGTCGGAGATTTTTGTCCGATGTGTGGAAGAGGGCATGTCCACCCTGAAAATGGACGGCATGGAAAAGGTCATGATGGGGCTCACCGACATGAAGCAGGTCAGGACGGTGTGCGTGAAATAATGCCGCGCCCGCCGACGGACACCTCACCGAGACGCCAAACACCATGACATCCCACGCCGAGGCAAAAAACATCAGCCGAACTTTCGCTGGCGAAGGGGCGGGCGAAAAACTGTTCAAGTCGCTTGAGTATCTGAATCAAATCGGTGCCGCGTTGAGCCAGGAACGCAATCTCGACAAGCTGCTCGAAACCATCCTGCTGGCGGCAAAAAACATCACCAACGCCGACGGCGGCACCCTCTACCGGGTGGTCGAAGACAAGCTCAAATTTGAAATTGTCCTCAACGACAGCCTGAAAATCGCCATGGGTGGCACCTCTGGCGCACCGGTGCCGTTTTATCCCATTCCGCTGCATGCGGCCGACGGCCGCGAAAACAACGGCATGGTGGCGGCCTATGTGGCGCTGCACGACGAAACCGTCAATATCGCCGATGCCTATGCCGCGGAGGGGTTTGATTTTTCCGGTACCCGCGCCTTTGACAGCAAAACCGGCTATCGCTCGCAGTCGTTTTTGACCATCCCGATGAAAAACCACGAAGGTGAAATCATCGGTGTGTTGCAATTGCTGAACGCGCTGGACGCCGATGGCCAGGTGTCGCCATTCACGGTCGAAGACCAGCGCCTGGCCGAGTCGCTCGCCTCGCAGGCAGCCATTGCCGTCACCAATCGCATGCTCATCACCCAGCTCGAGGATTTGTTTGAGTCATTGATTGAATTGATCAACACCGCCATTGACGAAAAATCGCCCTATACCGGCGGCCACTGTGAGCGGGTGCCGACCCTGACCATGATGCTCGCCGAAGCGGCGTCGGAAGTAAAGGAAGGGCCGCTGGCTGTTTTCAAAATGACCGACAAGGATCGGTATGAGCTGAAAATCGCCGGCCTGCTGCACGACTGCGGCAAAATCACCACGCCCGTGCATGTGGTGGACAAGGCGACCAAGCTCGAAACCATTTTTGACCGTGTACACCATGTGACCCAGCGGTTTGAAATTCTCAAGCGTGACGCCGAAATCAAAATGCTGCGCGCCAAAATCGCCGCACAGGCATTGGGCGATGAAGCCTCCGCCGCGCGCGCCAAGCAGGACTTTGTCGTTCACATCCGGCAACTGGACGAAGACCGTGAATTTGTGCGCCGGGTCAATGTCGGTGGCGAGCGCATGAGTGCGGACGACCAGGCAAGGGTCAATCGGATTGCCGCCTACGCTTTCAAGGACGAGACCGGCAAAAAAGCGACGTTTTTGAGCAACGAGGAACGTGACAGCCTCAATATTCCCTACGGTACCCTCTCCCAGCCCGAGCGCGCAATCATCAATCACCACATCATCGCCACCATCAAAATGCTCGAGGCGCTGCCCTGGCCGCGCCACCTCAAGCGTGTCCCGGAGTACGCCGGCGGCCACCACGAGCGCATGGACGGCAAGGGCTACCCGCGCGGCCTCACGCGCGAGCAAATGAGTGTGCAGGCCAGGGTGATGGGCATCGCCGATATTTTCGAGGCACTGACCGCCAAGGACCGCCCCTACAAA
>JANPNJ010000086.1:0-11068 GCA_031427395.1 Burkholderiales bacterium | reverse complement strand
TGGTCGCGCCGCTCCACCGTCCTGCCGGATTTTGTCGGCCTGACCATCGCGATTCATAACGGCAAGCAGCATATTCCGATATTCATCAGCGAAAACATGGTTGGCCACAAACTCGGCGAATTCGCGCTGACGCGCACCTTCAAAGGCCATCCGGCCGACAAGAAGGCCGCATCATCGGCCAAGAAATAAGGAGCGACCACCAAATGAACGTATCTGCCAATCTCTGGGGTGTACGCCTCTCCGCGCAAAAGGGCCGCCTGGTTGCGGATCTGATTCGCGGCAAAAAAGTGGATCAAGCCCTCAACATCCTTGCCTTCACGCCGAAAAAAGGCGCGACCATCATCAAGAAGGTGCTGGAGTCGGCCATTGCCAACGCCGAGCATAACAACGGTGCGGATATTGACGACCTGAAAGTCGCCAAAATCATCGTCGAAAAAGGACCTGTGTTGAAGCGCTTTACCGCGCGCGCAAAAGGCCGTGGTAACCGCATTGTCAAGCCAACCTGCCACGTTTTTGTGACAGTCGGCGACGACAAGCAATAGGAGTAAACGATGGGTCAAAAAATCTCTCCAACCGGTTTTCGCCTGGCAGTCACCAAAAACTTCGCCTCGAAGTGGTACGCCAACAGCAAAAACTTTCCGATCATGCTGCTCGAGGACATCAAAGTCCGCACCTATCTGAAAAAGAAACTGGCGAGCGCATCCGTCGGCAAAATCATCATCGAGCGCCCGGCCAAAAACGCCAAGATCACCATTTATTCGTCACGCCCCGGTGTGGTCATCGGCAAAAAAGGCGAGGATATTGAAAATCTGCGCGTCAACCTGACCAAGATCATGGGTGTGCCGGTTCACGTCAATATCGAAGAAATACGCAAGCCGGAAACCGACGCGCAATTGATCGCCGATGGCATCACCGCCCAGTTGGAAAAGCGCGTGATGTTCCGCCGCGCCATGAAGCGCGCCATGCAAAACGCGATGCGTTTGGGCGCGCAGGGCATCAAGATCACCTCGAGCGGCCGTTTGAATGGTGCCGAGATCGCGCGCACCGAATGGTATCGTGAAGGCCGGGTGCCGTTGCATACGCTGCGCGCCGACATCGACCAGGGTTTTTCCGAGGCACACACCACCTACGGTGTGGTGGGTGTGCAGGTTCTCGTTTACAAAGGCAACATGCTGGCCAAGGGCGAAACGCCTGTCGCCGCACCGGAGCCACAAGCCGAGCCTGCGCGCAAGCCGCGCGGCCGTGCAGGAGCAGGAGCGAAAAATGCTGCAACCAGCTAGAAGAAAATACCGCAAGGAACAAAAGGGCCGCAACAAGGGCATCGCCACCACGGGTGCCAAGGTGTCGTTCGGCGAATTTGGCCTGAAGGCAGTCGGCCGCGGCCGCTTGACCGCGCGCCAGATCGAAGCCGCGCGCCGTGCCATGACTCGTCACATCAAACGCGGTGGTCGCGTCTGGATACGCATTTTCCCGGACAAGCCCATCTCCAAAAAACCCGCCGAGGTCCGCATGGGCAACGGTAAAGGTTCGCCGGAATACTACGTCGCCGAAATCCAGCCGGGCAAAGTGCTCTACGAGATGGACGGCGTGCAGGAAAACCTGGCGCGTGAGGCGTTTGCGCTGGCGGCGGCGAAGTTGCCGATCAAAACCACATTCGTGCATCGCATGTTGGGCTAGACAAGGAAATCGACCATGAACACCAAAGAAATGCGGGCGAAATCCCCGGAAGAATTGAACAAGGAATTGCTTGACCTGCGCCGCGCCCAGTTTTCCATGCGCATGCAGGTGGCCACCCAGCAACTCACCAAAGTCACCGAGATCGGCCGCGTGAAGCGTGAAATCGCGCAGATCAAAACCATCCTCACCGAAAAAGCGAGGGCAGCACAATGACCACCGCCGCAACCGAGACCAAAACCAAACGCACCCTGACCGGTGTGATCACCAGCGACAAGATGAACAAGACCGTGACTGTTCTGGTCGAGCGCGCCGTCAAACACGCCGTGCTGGGCAAAATGGTGCGCCGTTCCAAAAAGTATCACGCGCACAGCCCGAACAATGAATTCAAGACGGGCGACACCGTGATGATCGAAGAAACCCGGCCATTGTCAAAAACCAAAGCTTGGGCTGTGTCCAAGCTTCTGGAAAAGGCGAAGGTCGAGTAATTGTTTCTGCTCCAGTAGAATGAAAAAGCCCGCTGCTTGCGGGCTTTTTCATTGCGCATCACAACCGATGTGAGGCGTTGCAAGAACCACGCCCCACCGCAACAATATTGTTTCCAACACCGTTTCACCAGTACAACATTTGCAGGATAACTCTCTGCCATCATGTTACGACTCACTGACATCAAGCTCCCGCTGCCCGAGGCAGACAAAGACGACATGGCTGCGCTGCGCACCATGGTGATCAAGTATCTGGGAATTGCCGCGAATGAATTGCTGTCGCTGTCTATTTATCGACGCGGCTACGACGCGCGCAAACAGGCGCGCATTTTGCTGGTTTATTCGCTTGATGTAGAAGTGGCAAATCAGGCCGCGATACTCAGAAAATTTCGTGGTGATCGCAAAGTCATCCTGTCGCCTGACACAAGTTACCAGTTTGTGGCGAGTGCGCCGCAGGACATCAGCTCGCCTCGCCCGGTGATTATTGGCATGGGACCGTGTGGCTTGTTTGCGGCACTCACGCTGGCGCAAATGGGTTTTCGGCCGATAGTGCTGGAACGTGGCAAGTCGGTACGGGAGCGTACCCAGGACACCTGGGGGTTATGGCGAAAATCAACGCTGAACCCAGAGTCAAATGTGCAATTTGGTGAGGGTGGTGCGGGAACGTTTTCGGATGGCAAGTTGTGGAGCCAAATCAAGGATCCGTATTTTCTGACCCGTAAAGTATTGGCTGAGTTTGTGGAGGCGGGTGCGCCGCCGGAAATCATGTATGTCTCCAAGCCGCACATCGGCACGTTCAAGCTGGTATCGATACTGGAGATCATGCGCGCCAAGATACTGTCACTTGGCGGCGAAATACGCTTTCAGCAAAAAGTAACCGATTTTGAAATTGAAGAAAAAAATAACACACGCCAACTGCGCGCGGTGGTGCTTGCCAACGGCGAGACCATAACCACCAATCATCTGGTGCTCGCTATCGGCCATAGTGCGCGTGATACCTTCTACACGCTGCATGAGCGCGGTGTGTTTGTCGAAGCCAAACCTTTTTCCATCGGTTTTCGCATCGAACATCCACAAGGTCTGATTGACCGTGCGCGTTTTGGCTTGAATGCCGGCAATGCATTGGTTGGCGCAGCCGATTACAAGCTGGTGCATCACGCCGCCAATGGTCGTGCCGTTTACTCGTTTTGTATGTGCCCCGGCGGCACCGTGGTGGCGGCGGCATCGGAAGTTGGTGGGGTCGTCACCAACGGCATGAGCCAATATTCGCGCAACGAACGTAATGCCAATGCCGGCATTGTGGTTGGTGTGACACCTCAGCAGGATTATCCCGAACATGTGTTGGCTGGCATTGAATTTCAGCGACGCTGGGAACAAGCGGCCTTCCGCGCCGGCGGTGAAAACTATCGCGCACCGGCACAGCTTGTGGGCGATTTTCTCAATGGCACAATCTCGGCTGCACCGGCTTTTGTCGCACCGTCCTATCAGCCCGGTGTAACCATGGCGGACCTATCGATCTGTGTGCCGGATTTTGTGGTGGCAGCGGTGCGTGAAGCCTTGCCTGTATTTGATTCACAGATCAAAGGTTTCGCCATGCATAACGCGGTGCTCACGGGTGTGGAGACCCGCACCTCCTCGCCGATTCGTATCACCCGTCGTGACGACAATTTTCAGAGCGTCAATACCAGCGGCCTGTTTCCGGCGGGGGAAGGTGCGGGTTATGCCGGTGGCATCATGAGTGCGGCGGTGGATGGCATCAAAATCGCTGAAGCCGTGGCGTTGTCAATGTTGGGTGCAGCCGACGGCATGCGCCACAAACGGGTGAAGATGGACGATCAGGCAAGCCCGTATTAAATATTGAAAAGCGCCTGTTTACGCCATGTTTCAGCAATAAATGGCTGAAACATGGCGTGGAACAATGAATTTTATTGGCGGGCATTTTCAGGCAAAAGATGCTGAAACATGTCGTCAATAAACGAGTTTTATTAATTATTCCAGACTTTGATTGTGCTGATAACACAGGTATTCGAGCGGCAATATCCGGCTAGGTCACACAACAAGCCGGTTGTGTCGTAGCCAGGCGAAAAATTGCAAGACATGGCACAACATCACAACCCCCCGTGTCATTTGTACAAAAATGCTTTGGTGCATTGTGCAATCGACCCCAATAGCTTGGGCAACACCATTGGTGTGCGATTATCAGCCGTGCTCACACACAAAACCTGACAGGAGCTCCCATTGCCAAATCCAGTGCCGCGCGCGCCTCTTTCGCTCTTTTTCGTGTTGTTTGTTGTCTCTGGATTTGCCGGGCTGATCTACCAGTCGATATGGAGCCACTACCTCAAACTGTTCCTCGGCCACGCCGCCCATGCGCAGACGCTGGTGCTGGTGATGTTCATGGGCGGCATGGCCATTGGCGCATGGCTGATTTCGCGCTTTACCCATCGGCTTAAAAAACTTCTGCTCGCCTATGCGCTGGTTGAGCTTCTGGTCGGCATACTCGCGCTCACATTCCATCCGCTGTTTGTCGCCGTGATCGACGTGTCGTATGGTTCCGTGCTGCCGCAGCTCGCGGGCACTGGCGCGGAGCCGCTCTACAAGTGGCTGATTGCGGCATTGCTGATTCTTCCGCAATCCATTCTGCTCGGTACCACTTTCCCGCTGATGAGCGGTGGTGTGGTGCGGACCTTTCGTGCGCTTCCCGGCGCAAGTGTCTCGGGCTTGTATTTCACCAATAGCCTGGGCGCGGCCATTGGTGTGCTGGTGGCCGGTTTTTATTTGATCAACCGGGTTGGCCTTCCCGGCACGCTGATGACGGCGGGATTGCTCAATATCGGGCTGGCCATCGCACTCTGGGCTTTGAGCAAGCAAATCGAAACAGCGGATGCCAACGCGGAAATCGACGCCATGCTCCGCGCGCCCGGCATCTCCGCCGATGCCGCCACTATTCCGTCGGCGGAAAACGCATCGCCATCGCTGCGGCTGATGTTGCTGGTCGCGCTTGCCACTGGCGCCATCACATTCATTTATGAAATCGCGTGGATAAGAATGTTGAGCTTGGTGCTCGGCAGCTCCACACACTCGTTCGAGCTGATGCTCAGTGCCATGATTTTTGGCATTGCTTTCGGCAGCTTGTGGATCAAGCGGCGCATCGACGCTTACCACAATCTGTTGATCGTGCTGGGTGTGGTGCTGTGTCTGAAAGGTTTGTTCGCGGTGGCGACCCTGCCCTTGTACATGGGATCGTTTGATGTGATGCACGCGCTGTTCCACGCGCTCAACAAGACCCCTTTCGCCTACGGCATGTACAACGTGGCGGGGCAGGTGATTTCGATGTCGGTGATGGTGCCATCCGCGTTTTTTGCCGGCATGTCGCTGCCGCTGATCACCATGTACCTCTACCGCAAGGGGCATGGGGAGTCGGTGATTGGCCGGGTGTATGCGTGGAACACCTTGGGTGCCATTATCGGCGTGGCCATTGCGGTGCATCTGGGGCTGGTTTATCTGGGCCTGAAAAATCTGGTGATTGCCGCCGCGCTCGTTGACGTTGCCATTGCCATTGCCCTGGTCGCCACCTCCCGGCATTTGCGCGCCAAACGAGCCGCCATCGCCATCGGCTGCGCCGCACTGGCAGTGTTTGGAATATCCGGGGGGCTGGTCAAATTTGATGATCTCAAACTCGCATCGGGAGTTTATCGGGACGGAAATTTCTATGCCGAAGATTCGACCCGCGTCATTTTCCAGCAGGATGGCAAAACCGCGCGCATCACTGTGCTCGACCACACCAACGGCACACGCTCGATTGGCACCAATGGCAAGACCGATGCGTCTATCCAGATGAACTCGGGCGCGCCGCCGGAAAGCGACGAATTCACCATGACACTGGCGGCGGCCGTGCCGTTGGCCTACAGGCCGGACGCAAAACGGGTGGCAAACATCGGCTTTGGCTCGGGCCTCACCACCCACGCCCTGCTCGGCCACTCAGGACTCAAAACCGTTGACAGCATTGAGATCGAGCCGATGATGGTGGAGGGGGCGAAGCAGTTCGGCGAGCGTGTGGCGCGCGCCTACACTGATCCCCGCAGCCATCTGCACTTTGACGACGCCAAGAGTTTTTTTGCGACGCAAACACGCGGCTACGACATCATCATTTCCGAGCCGTCCAATCCGTGGATCAGCGGTGTCGCCACGTTGTTCTCCGATGAATTCTACGGGCGTGTCAAAACGCATTTGAACCAAGACGGCATTCTCGTCCAGTGGATTCAGCTCTACGAAATCGACCTGGAACTGGTGGCGTCCATCATGAAGTCGCTGCACCGCAATTTTGGCGACTACGCGATCTACGACTTGCAGGGCAGTGAAATGCTGATCGTCGCAACCAACAGCAAGGCGCTGCCGCCATTGAGCGGGGCGTTGTTTGCGGAAGCTGGCATGCGCGGTGATCTCGCCCGCATTGGCATTGCCGATTTGAACCAGCTTGCGTCGTGGAAGCTCGCCGGCCGCGCAACGCTGGCACCATTGTTTGACGTGGCGCAATCCCCAAAAAATTCGGATTATTTTCCGGTGGTGGATCAGAACGCGGCACGGGCGCGTTTTCTGGAAAGAAAGGCCACGGTGCTCACGGATATCCTCATTGCCAATGCGCCGGTGGTGGACATCCTGGAGGGGCGTGTTGCCGCCTCGCTTCCCCTTGCGTTGCGCGAGCCAAGGGATATGGCTGATTCGCTGCGTTACCGGGAGCAGCGTATCGCCTACCGCATCCGGGACTATTTGCTGGAAGGCAGCCAGCGCGCGGGGGTGGCGAATCTTCCGCAATGGCAGGTCAAAGTGGCGTATTTTAATCGCGGGCTGAGCGAATGCAAATGGCTCACCAACGATCCGATTTGGTCGGAAGCGTTATTCGAGATCGGCGTGCAAATGGCAAAACACGTTGCCCCCAATGATGCAAATGATGTGTGGCACAGGCTGGATGGTTCGGCATGTGCAAAACACATGTCGGTGCGCGACCGCCAATGGCGCGTGCTTTTTGGCGCGGTGGGCGAACGCGCGGCGGCGGGGATACTCACCGCCACAACACCCCTTTGGGATCAGCGTGACACGCTGCCAGCGGGAAAGCGCGACTACTTGCTTGAACTGAGAATGGCAAGTGCCATTGCCGTGAACCAACCCGCAGAGGCGATTAATGCCTGGAACGCGCCACGCCGTGGCACGCCTCCTGCCGTATTGCCGCTCAACCAGCGTCTGTTGCTCGCGCATTTGATGCTGGCGCAAAGGTCACGTCTGCCATAGCGCCATGCGGATGCCAAGCCTTCACCCGTGCGCTATCGTTTTGGCAATGCGCGCACTGTGAGAATTTGTTCCTCCAGTGATTGCGCCGCGATGCCGAGGTCGGTGACGCGATCCACCAGCACCAATTTCATCTGGTTGCTTCTGTTGATCTTCAATGCTTGGAAGACGTTGTCGCAGGCATTAATTTTATTCCGTACGGTCTGTACAGTTAGATTATGCATCCCTTAGTCAAAACCCCACCTAAAGGTTCCAACGGCATCAAAGGCAGCGAAGAAGCGCTACAACAATTGCCCGCCATTCTCGCCGCCGCCCATGGTCGCAGCACCATCATCATCCGCCACGGCCGCGCGGTGGCTGCCGTGGTGCCGACAAATGCGGTGAAAGCCGCCAAACCTGCGTCCCTGCTGGCGCTGGCCGGAACCGGCAAAGGGCTTTGGGGCAGCAATAGCGTGAATACGATCAGAAAACTGCGTGACGAATGGAATCGTTAGACGCGGATGCGTTGCCAGACGGCGCGTTGGTGCTGGTAGACAGCGCACACATCATTTACAAGCTCGAATCCCACGGCAAATTCGCCAAATGTTTTGCGTGCCTGTTTCAATGCCATGCGAACGGTGAAATTGATTTGGCCGTCACCGCCATCACCATTGCGGAAGTATTGACCGGCCCGCTTGACGCCGGTGAGGAAGCGTTGGCGAAACGCTATCGCGCGGTGCTGGAGGCGTGGCGGGTGCTCGCTTTCACCAGCGACATCGCCGAGGGTGCGGCACGCATTCGCGGCAGATACGGCATGAAGCTGCCGGATGCGATTCAGGTGGCGAGTGCGTTGGCGGTCAACGCCGATGCGCTGGTGACGCACGACCTGGATTTGGCGAAGGTGCGGGGATTGCGGGTGTTGGGGTAGCGAGGCGTTGTACAACAGGCAACGTGGATATTGTCAGGAAGAACACAATATGTGGTGCGCCGTTTCAGGCAAAAATCGCCAAAAACGCCCGCCAATAAACAAGTTTGGATGAATTATCCCAACGCCTGTGCAATATCCGCTTTCAAATCCGCCACATCCTCGACCCCAATCGACAGTCGCACCAATGAGTCATTGATGCCCAACTCCGCGCGAATGTGCGCGGGAATCGAAGCGTGGGTCATGATGGCCGGGTGCTCGGCCAGACTCTCGACGCCGCCCAGGCTTTCCGCACAGACAAAAATTTTCAGGCGCTCCAGAAATTGGCGGGAATCATCCAGCGATCCTTTGAGCACCACACTGACCATGCCGCCGAATCCATGCATTTGTTTTTTCGCCAATGCATGTTGCAGGTGGGATGCGAGGCCCGGATAAATCACCCGCTCCACTTTCGGGTGGGTGGTCAGCCATTCGGCAATGTGCGCCGCACTTTGGCAGTGGCGTTCCATGCGCAAGTGCAAGGTCTTCAAGCCGCGCATGGCGAGGAAGCTGTCGAAGGGGCCGAGTATGCCGCCGACGGCGTTGTGCAGATACATGAGTTTTTCAGCAAGCGCGCCAGCCTCGCGTGCCACCACCATGCCGCCCACCATGTCGGAGTGGCCGTTCAAATATTTCGTGACGGAGTGAACCACCAAATCAAAACCATAATCAAGCGGGCGCTGCACACAGGGTGTGGCGAAGGTGTTATCGGCAACGGCGATGAGATTATGTTTTTTGGCGACCGCCGCGACCATGGACAAATCGACCAGTTTCAGCAGCGGGTTGGAGGGCGTTTCGATCCAGATCATTTTGGTATTGGGGGTGATCGCCGCCTCGATTTTGGCCGCGTCACCCATGTCGATGAAGCTGAATGACAATCCGGCCGAGCGTTTGCGGACATTTTCAAACAGCCGATAAGTGCCGCCGTAAAGATCATCGAGGGCGATGACATGCGCGCCGCTGTCGAGGGTATCGAGAATGGTGGCGGATGCGGCCAGCCCGGAGGCAAAGGCAAAACCCTGCACACCGTTTTCCAGATCGGCCACACAGCGTTCAAACGCCATGCGGGTCGGGTTGTGGGTGCGGGCGTATTCAAAACCCTTGTGGACTCCGGGGCTTTGCTGCGCGTAGGTGGAGGTGGCGTAGATGGGCACCATCACCGCACCCGTGGTGGGGTCGGGTGTCTGGCCGGCGTGGACGGCGCGTGTGCCGAATTGGTGTTTGGCGGTCATGGTTATTGTGTCCTTCTGCGCAGGTAGGTGAGCAAATCGTAGCGGGTGATCAGACCCTGGAATTTTTCCCCGTCCATCACCATGGCCACATAGCCATCATCAAATATTGGCATCAGCCGCGAAATGAAATCGGTTTTTTGCAGGGTCTCGATTTTGTCGCTCATGGCCTCGCGCACCGCTGCCTTGAAGCGTGCCTCGTCACCAAACACCGCCATCAAAATATCCGACTCATCAATGATGCCGACCACCTTGTCGCCCTCCAACACCGGCATTTGCTGCACGTCATAGAGTTTCATGCGTGCCAGCGCCGTTTGCAGGGTGTCGTCGGGCTTGACGGTGATGGTGGCGCGCTCGTTGTGGCGGTGGGTGATGAGATCGGTCAGGTCGCCCTTGACCTCGCGCTTGATGATGCCCTGGTCCATCATCCAGTAATCGTTGTACATTTTGGAAAGATATTTGCCGCCGACATCACAGATGATGGTGACCACGCGCTTGGGTGTGGTTTGCTCGCGGCAATAACGCAATGCGGTGGCGAGCAGGGTGCCGCTGGAGGAGCCGCCCATGATGCCCTCCTTCAAGAGCAAATCACGCGCGGCCAACATCGCCTCGCTGTCGCTTACGTAATACCCCTTGGTTGCCATTTTGATGTCCAGATTGACCGGCACATAGTCGCCGCCGATGCCCTCAACCAGCCACGAGCCGGGGGTGGTGTGGGTGCCGGTGTTGACCAGATCCGCCAGGATCGAGCCTTTCGGGTCGGCCAAAATCATTTCCACATGCGGCGCGTGTTTCTGAAAAAAACGCCCCATGCCGGTGATGGTGCCGCCACTGCCCACCCCCGCCACCACCGCGTCGAGTTTGTGTTCCATCTGGTCCCAGATTTCCGGCGCGGTCCAGTCCTCGTGTGTTTGCGGATTCGCCGGATTGGAAAATTGGTCGATGCAGTGGGCGCTCTTGCCCGCGGCCACCATCTCGGCGGTGATGCGCTTGGCCATGTCCTGGTAGTACTCGGGGTGGCCTTTGGAAACATCCGAGCGCGTCATCACGATCTCGACACCCATGGCGCGCAAGTGAAAAATTTTCTCCTGGCTCATTTTGTCGGGAATCACCAAAAGCAGCTTGTAGCCCTTGTGGATCGCCGCAAGTGCCAGACCCAGGCCGGTGTTGCCGGCGGTGGCCTCAACGATGGTGCCACCGGGTTTGATTTTGCCGTCGCGCTCGGCGGCCTCGATCATGCGCAGCCCGATGCGATCCTTGATCGAGCCGGCCGGATTGTTGCATTCGAGCTTGGCGTAAAGCTCGCAGCAGCCGGTGTCGAGGTGGGTGAGTTTGACAATCGGCGTGTTGCCGATGAGGTCGAGGACGTTTCCGTAGGACATGGCATCTCGCAAAAGTAAACGCTGGTGGCGTGTGGGGAAAAACCGCGCGGCGCTTTTGGCGTGGCGCGA
>JANPNJ010000085.1:0-9251 GCA_031427395.1 Burkholderiales bacterium | reverse complement strand
AGCGCGGTGATTGGTGATTTTGCCGATGAACAATCGCGCGGCACCTTGTTCGGCTGGTACTACGCGCTGGTGGGGTGTCGCCTCCATTCCAGCCGGTCTGGCGCTGGGTTGGCTGTGGCAGGCGCAGGGGGCGGCGGTGGCGTATGCGTTTGCGGGCACGGCCGGGTTGCTGGCGACCGCGTGGCTGCATTTTGTGGTGGCACCGGCATTGGTTGGCCGACGTTAGCCGCCGCCATTGCAGCAAGGTTTGACAAACATCAATACCCGCGCCGGCCATTGCCCAATACTGCAATGGTGTGATGACATGCATGACACGTGTGTGTGCAATCAACCCAACGAGGCCGCTTATGTTCAAGAAAATTCTGGTGCCCACCGATGGCTCAAAACTATCGAGGGATTCGGCGGGTGCGGCGGTGCGGCTGGCGCGGGATATGGGGGCGGAAATTGTCGCGTTTGTCGCCACGCCGGAATTCAAAATGCGCGTCATTGAAGACGCGGCATTTGCGCCCGGCACCTTGTCGGAGGTCGATTTCAACAAGGCCGTCAAACGCAGCACCAAAACCTACTTGAGTGACATCAATCTGCTGGCCGAGGCCAAGGGTGTGGCCTTCACCGGCGCCTTTGCCACCAACAAGAACCCGGCCCAGGCCATCGTTGATGCCGCCCTGCAATACCAGTGCGACCTGATATTCATGGGCTCGCACGGCCGCTCCAACGTGGCGCAGCTCTTTCTGGGCGGGGTGACCACCAAGGTGCTTTCCCTGTCTTCCATTCCGGTGATGGTTTTCCGCGAGCCCAAGGCAAAGGGGGCATTGCGACGCACCAAATGAGTGCCGTCTGGAATACGACCGGGGATTGATTTCGCGGCACCGCTATGGCAAATCAGACTATGCTGTGAAGATGATGTCCACGCTGGCATGCAGGCAATCATTTTTGTGCGCAATCGCTGTGCACTGGCGGCGGCTTTGCGGTAGTTTGCTGCTGATGGCCGCCGCGGTGTGTGCGGCGGCGCCTGCGGTGCCCACGGTACCTGGATTTGCCGAGCTTGAGGCGCAGGGTGCCGTCATTGGCAACATCGTCATCAATCCGCAGAATATTTTTGATCTGACCAATGAAGCCGAGAACACGGCTTTTTTTCGCTGGGCCAATCGGCTGCATATTCCCACACGTGAGGAAGTCATCCGCCGCGTGCTGCTGTTCAAAAGCGGCGAGCGGCTGTCGCGTCAAAAAATTGACGAGACCGAGCGTCTGCTGAGAAATTCCGCCGCCCGCTATGAAGTGCTGATCCGGCCGCTCACCTGGCGGGATGGGGTGGTGGATATTGAGGTCACCACGCAGGACACCTGGACCCTGAATGTCACCGGCGGGTATTCACGCGCGGGCGGCGACAACAAAACCAGCTTTGGCATCGCCGAGGAAAATCTGTTTGGCATGGGAATGAAGATCGGTTATCAGCGGGTATCCGACCTTGCGCGCAAAGGGTCGGAATTTGAGCTGGCCATGGCGCAGGCGTTCGACGGCTGGACCAGGATTGATTTTGCCCGTGGGCGATTCAACGACGGCAGCCGCACGGCACTCACCATTGACCGGCCGTTTTATGCCCTGGATACACGGCGTGCCGCGCGCCTCGATTGGCGCGAAGAAAATCGTCTGGACTCGATTGCCAACGCCGGAAATACGCTGGGTGAATACCGGCATCGCATGCGTGCGGCGGAAATCAGCGGGGGCTGGTCAAGTGGGTTGGTGGATGGCTGGACGCGGCGCATGAATGCGGGGGTGGTGGTCGGCGATCATGCCTATGCCATGGAGGCCGGGCGCGTGCCGCCCCCCGCGCTGCCGGTTGATTATCAATTGCGCGCGGTTTTTTTGCGGGTGGATTGGCTGGAAGACCGTTTTTTGAAAGTGAAAAATTTCAACCGCATCGAGCGCACCGAATATCTGGCGGTGGGGATGAACGCCCGCCTGCAAATGACGATACCAATCAAAGCGATGGGCGCCGGCCAAACCGATGGCTTGTTCAATGCATCGGTGGCGCAGGGTTGGGACTTTGGCCGACGGCGGATTGCCCAGTTGCGCGCCAATCTGGAGCGGCGTATCGGCGGGGACGCGCAGCCATTGCTTCAATTCGGCGGGCAGGCGAAATTTTATTGGCCGCAGTCTGATCGCGCGCTGGTCTATGCCGTGGCGGGCTGGGATCACATCAGCGGCGGGACGGTCAGTGACCAATTGGAAATCGGCGGAACGACTGGCTTGCGCGGCTACCCATCGCGTTATCAGTCGGGTGGGCAGCGGGTGTTGCTGTCTGTGGAGAAACGGGCGTTCACCACCTGGTATCCGTGGCGATTGTTGCGCATAGGCGGTGCGGTGTTTGTTGACGCGGGCCGTGCCTGGGGCGGCGCCAATCAAAATACCGTCAATGGCGGCTGGCTCGCCGATGCCGGGCTGGGTCTGCGCATCGCGCTCGACCGCGCCGCCTCTGCCAATATGCTGCACTTGGATATGGCCGCCCCGCTGAAACGCGCGCCGGGCATCAAGCCCATCCAGTTTTTGGTGAAAAGCGAATTTTCGTTTTAGGGAAGGTCTGATCAAGTCACAAGCAGCCGTCATACCGGCGAAAGCCGGTATCCAGAATCATTAAAAATCAATACGCTATATACCGCTGGATTCCGGCTTTCGCCGGAAAGACAGCTTGTTCAGAGTGTCCTTAGAATATAGTTGAAACTCGCCAATCGACGGGCAGTTTGCGGCATTTTTGCCTGAAAGCGCCCGTCGTTGCTGGTGTTTTACGAAGATTTTTGTTTTGACACGCGTTTGTCAAATGCGCATGGCAAACTGTTTGCTTGGCAATCGTCTCTGATTTGCCCCATCCTGCCGCCACGAAAGCAAACAATGCGCCTGCCCACCAATCATCCGCAACGCTATGGTCTCAGCAACGAGATTCATGCCCGGCCGCCACAGGAGTTTTCCGCGCCGGAGCGGCTGTCGTATTTCGCAGTGCATTACGACGCCAACCTGGCGGATGCACAGGATCCGGCCACATCCGACCTCGTGCGTCTGTGCGTGGTGCAGGGGGTGGCGCCGCCCACCGCCGAGGTGACACATTTTGAGACTGCATTTGGCAGCCTGCGCCTGAAGTGGGAACGCCATACCGAATTCGTCACCTACACGTTTTCGCAAAAAGGTGACTTCGCGCGTCCGTTTGAAAAGCCGGTGATTGAGTCGGTCAACAGCGAATGGCTGGCCACGCTCGGCGGGAATTTGCTGGCGGCCATCCATGTGGCGGTGCAGCCGAATCACGACTTCATTCCCGAATTGCCGACAGTCAAAGCCGAATTCGACGGCAATTATCTGGTCGGTGCCAAAGTGGCCGGCGGCAATGCCATTGTGCTCACCGACTTGCGCATCCACGCCGATGACTTCAGCCGCATGCTGGTGATGGACATTGCACTCGGCAAGCGCCAGGGCGGGCGCACCGTGCAGCGGCTGTTGGAAATCGAAACCTACCGCATCATGGCGCTGCTCGGCCTGCCGGTGGCGCGCCGCAGTGCCGCGCTGCTCACCACCGCCGAGCGGGAATTGGCGGCGGTGACCGCACTCATGGCGCAAGACAGCGACAGTGACGAGCCGGCGCTGCTGGTGCGCCTGACGCGGCTGGCGGCAACGGTGGAAAGCGAATTGGCCGAGAACAGTTTTCGTTTTGGCGCCTCGCGGGCATATTACGATTTGGTCATACGCCGCATCAGCGAATTGCGCGAGGCGCGCCTGGTCGGTGTGCAAACAATTGAAGAATTCATGGATCGGCGCCTCGCCCCGGCCATGGCCACCTGTGCTTCGGTGGAAAAACGCCTGCAGGATTTGTCCGGGCGGGTGGCGCGGGCGAGCGACCTGTTGCGCACCCGGGTGGACATTGAGCGCGAGCAACAAAACCAGGCGCTGCTCGAATCGATGAACCGCCGCGCGCGCATGCAGCTTCGGTTGCAGCAGACCGTCGAGGGTTTGTCGATTGCCGCCATCACCTACTATGTGGTGGGGCTGGTGGGTTATGCCGCCAAGGCGCTCAAGCAATCCGGTGTGGCTCTGTCGGTGGATGTGGTGACTGGCGCGTCGATTCCGTTTGTGGTGCTGGGCATCTGGCTGGCGGTGCGGCGGGTGCGCCAGCGCCTGGGTGCGGAGCCGGAAGCGCCGCCACGGCTGTCCTGAGTGCCGTGCAAACTCAAATCAACCACAGTCAAGGGAAAAACACAGCATGATTGCCACGTTGTGCCGCCTGCACAGCGAACGCGATTTTCAAGGCGCGGGCATCGGCCTTGCCATGGTCAGCGCATTCTCATCAAGCATGGCGGCAGCATATGCGGTGACGGTGTGGTCGATGGCGGAGCGAAATTTTGGTTCACGTTGCCGACCGGGCGGTGAATAGGTGAACGATGCCGATTTTATCGGCGCACCTCGGCGGCTATTGACGTTGAATGGCGTTGATCGGCGGATTTGACGCCGCCAATTAAAGCCACAATCAACGCCCGCCGGGACGACGTTGTTTGCCACCGCCGCCGCCACCGCCACCACGAGCGGAGGGCGATCTGGCCCGGCCACTGCCGCCGCCACCTCCACCGCCGCCGCGCGCACCACGCTGAGGCTGATGCCCGGCCGAGCGCAATTGAATCGGCTGTGCCTTGATGGTCAGGTCAGGCTCAAAACCGGCGATCACCACCGATTCCACATCACGTTTGATCAGCCGCTCGATGTCGGCGAACATTTTTTTCTCGTCCACACACACCAGCGATATCGCTTCGCCAGTGGCGCCGGCACGCCCGGTGCGGCCAATGCGGTGTACATAGTCTTCCGGCACATGCGGGATGTCGTAATTCACCACATGCGGCAGTTGATCGATGTCGATGCCGCGCGCGGCGATGTCGGTGGCGACCAGCACCGCCAGATCACCCGATTTGAATTCGGCCAGCGCCTTGGTGCGCGCGCTTTGGCTTTTGTTGCCATGAATGGCGAGCGCGGTGATGTTGGCCTTGTTGAGCAGCTCGGCCAGCTTGTTGGCGCCGTGTTTGGTGCGCGTGAACACCAGCACCTGGTGCCAGTCATTTTGTTTGATGAGGTGGGTGAGCAACTGGTTTTTTTTGTCGCGGTCCACCGGGTGGACTTTTTGCTGGATGATCTCCACCGTGGAATTGCGCCGCGCGACTTCGATCAGCGCCGGGTTGTTGAGCAGGCCGTCGGCGAGGCGTTTGATCTCGTCGGAAAAGGTCGCCGAGAACAGCAGGTTCTGGCGCTTTTTTGGCAGGATGGCGAGGATGCGTTTGATGTCGTGGATAAAGCCCATGTCGAGCATGCGGTCGGCTTCGTCAAGCACCAGGATTTCAACCTTGGATAAATCCACCGTGCGCTGTTGCAGGTGGTCAAGCAGGCGACCGGGCGTGGCGACCAGAATATCGATGCCCCGGCGGAGCGCGCCGATTTGCGGATTGATGCTGACCCCGCCGAACATCGCCATCGATTTGAGGCCGGTGTGTTTGCCGTAGGTGGTGACACTTTCCTCCACCTGCGCGGCCAGCTCGCGGGTGGGCGTGAGCACCAGTGCACGCACGGCGGGCTTGGTTTGCGAGGTGGGCTGTGAATTCATCAGGCGTTGCAGCAGGGGCAGGGTGAAGCCGGCGGTTTTGCCGGTGCCGGTTTGCGCCCCGGCGAGCAAATCACCGCCATTGAGCACGGCGGGGATGGCCTGCACTTGGATCGGTGTGGGAATGGTGTAACCGTGCTCGGTGACGGCACGGACAAGCTTCTCGGACAGGCCGAGATCGGAAAATAACATGGAGAACTTTCGTGTAAACCGAATCTGTCGCCGCTTTTGAGGACGGCGCCAGTCTAGATGCGGAGGGTTGCCGGATGCTGCAGGGCGATTGGAAGAAGAATTCGGCAGGGGACTGGATCAAGGCCGAGGGGGGATTATAGCGGGGATATGCGCCGGAAAATATCGCCTGCGTCGCCTGCGTCGGCTGTGATGCATTCTGGCGTGGCCAGGCATCACCATCACTGAGCGCGACCTGGCCTGGGATCACCCCCTGCCAGGTCGCGGCTGCTTGCTTGGGATCTTTAACCCCACCCTTTGTGATTACATGAGGTCGAAGCGATCCAGGTTCATCACCTTGCTCCAGGCCGCCACGAAATCATGCACAAACTTCGCTTGTGCATCGCGGGTGGCGTAGACCTCGGCGAGGGCGCGCAACTGCGAGTTTGAGCCGAACACGAGGTCCACGACTGTAGCCGTCCACTTCACTTCACCCGTCGACCGATCACGGCCTTCCAGCACGCCTTTGGCAGCGGCTGACTGCTGCCACTTCATGTTCATGTCAAGCAGGTTCACGAAGAAGTCGTTGGTCAATGCTTCAGGCCGCTTGGTGAATACACCATGTTGGGACTGCCCAACGTTCGCATCCAAGGCGCGCATGCCACCAATGAGTGCCGTCATCTCGGGGGCGGTCAGCTTCAACAGTTGCGCCTTGTCGATAAGCAGCTCGGCCGCGGATCCTTCGAGGCCACTGCGGGCGTAGTTGCGGAAGCCGTCGGCCATTGGCTCCAGCACGGCGAACGAATCCACATCAGTCTGCTCCTGTGAGGCGTCCATGCGACCCGCCGAGAAGGGAACGGTCACCTCAGTGCCAGCTTTCTTTGCGGCGGCTTCGACGGCGGCAGCGCCCGCCAGCACGATCAAGTCAGCGAGCGAAATCTTTTTGCCGTCTGACTGCCCGCCATTGAACGCCTGCTGGATGGCTTCGAGCGTCGCCAGCACCTTCGCCAATTCGGCTGGCTGGTTGGCGTCCCAGTCCTTCTGTGGAGCAAGGCGGATGCGCGCACCGTTGGCACCCCCACGCTTGTCGCTGCCGCGAAAGGTTGCCGCAGATGCCCAGGCGGTGCTGACCAGTTGGGAGATCGACAGGCCTGACGCGAGCACCTTGGCCTTGAGGGCATTGATGTCCTGCGCGTTGACCAGTGGGTGGTCAACGGCGGGGATCGGATCCTGCCAGATCAGCACTTCCTGTGGCACCAACTTGCCGAGGTAACGGGCGCGCGGCCCCATGTCGCGGTGGGTCAGCTTGTACCAGGCGCGGGCGAAGGCATCGTGCAGTTCCTGGGGATTTTTCAGGAAGCGTCGCGAGATTTTTTCGTAGGCGGGATCCATGCGCAGCGCCATGTCGGCGGTGGTCATCATCGGCGCGTGGCGCTTGGACTTGTCGTGTGCGTCCGGCACGGTGGTTGCCGCGGCGGGATCCTTGGGTTTCCACTGGTGGGCGCCAGCGGGGCTTTTGGTCAGTTCCCACTCGTAGCCAAACAGGGTCTCGAAGTAACCGTTGTCCCACTTGATCGGGTTGGGAGTCCAGGCACCCTCAATGCCGCTGGTGATGGTGTGTACACCCTTGCCACTGCCGAAACTGTTCTTCCAGCCCAAGCCCTGCTCCTCGATGCCTGCACCTTCCGGCTCGCGGCCGACCTGCGCCGTGTCGCCTGCGCCGTGTGCCTTGCCAAAGGTGTGGCCACCGGCGACCAGCGCCACCGTTTCTTCGTCGTTCATCGCCATGCGGGCGAAGGTGTCGCGGATATCGCGTGCCGAGGCGATCGGGTCGGGTTTGCCGTTCGGGCCTTCCGGGTTCACATAGATCAGTCCCATCTGCACGGCACCGAGCGGGTTGGCGAGCTTGCGGTCGCCGCTGTAGCGCTCGTCCCCCAGCCATTTGCTTTCCGGACCCCAGTAGATCTCGTCCTCCGGCTCCCAGATGTCGGGGCGGCCGCCGCCGAAACCGAAGGTCTTGAAGCCCATCGAATCCATCGCAACGTTGCCGGTGAGAATCAGCAAATCAGCCCAGGAGAGTTTGACGCCGTACTTTTGCTTGATCGGCCACAGCAGGCGGCGCGCCTTGTCGAGGTTGCCGTTGTCCGGCCAACTGTTGAGCGGGGCGAAGCGCTGCGCGCCGGAACCGCCGCCGCCGCGACCAACCGCGATGCGGTAGGTGCCCGCGGCGTGCCAGGTCATGCGCACAAAAAACGGCCCGTAGTGGCCGTAATCCGCGGGCCACCACTCCTGCGAGTCGGTCATCAATGATGTCAGATCCTTGACCACCGCATCGAGGTCAAGTGTCTTGAACGCCTCGGCATAGTTGAAGGCCGCGCCCATCGGATTGGACTTGGCGGACTGTTGGTGCAGCATTTTCAGGTTCAATTGATTGGGCCACCAGCCTGCATTGGTCGGTGCACCGGTCGCCGTGTGACTGCCGGCACCGCCCGGGAACGGGCATTTGGATTCGTTTGACATGATTCTCTCCTTCGGTTGTTTGGAATGTGCAAATTTTCTTTACGCAGAATACGGTCGTCTGCCTGCCAAGTAAAATTGATTGATTCGATTTCGGTGATAGATAAAAACTATCGCATGGCGATGGCACGTTGCCTTTTGCGCCCGCGACGTGCAGACTTCGCGGCATCCCTGTACACGGAGGTGAAATATGATACGCCTGTTGATGGTATGTCTGACGGTGGTGTTGGCAGGTGCTGCTGATGCCAAAAATTTCCGCTGGTCCACGCAGGGTGACGCGGCCACCATGGATCCGCAAAGCCACAACGAAACCTTCAACAACATGCAAAATGGCCTGGTCTATGAATATCTGGTGGATCGTGGCCGCGACATGAAGCTGGAGCCGCGACTGGCCGAATCGTGGACCAATCCCGAGCCGACCAAATGGATTTTCAAGCTGCGGCGCGAGGTGAAGTGGCACGATGGCTCGGCCTTCACCGCTGACGATGTGGTGTTTTCATTCAATCGCGCACGCGAGTCGGCGCTGACCTTCAAGCTTTATTCCAACCAAGCTGGTGTCGCCAGAAAAATTGATGATTTCACGGTGGAATTCACCACGCCGGTACCCAACCCGGTGATGCTCGACACGCTGACAAACATTTTTGTGATGAACAAGGCGTGGTGCGAGAAACACAATGTGGTCAGGCCGCAGGACTACACCAAAAAAGAGGAGACCTTCGCCACCCGCAACGCCATGGGCACCGGACCATTTCGCTTGATCGCCTGGGAGCAGGGGGTCAAGCTCACGCACAAGAAAAACGCCGACTGGTGGGGCATCAAGGCCGGGCTGTACCAGGGCAATGTCGAGACCATCGATTACCGCCCCATCACCAATGCCGCCACCCGCATGGCGGCGTTGAAGTCCGGGCAGATTGATTTTGTGCTCGACCCGGCGGTGCAG
>JANPNJ010000084.1:0-1540 GCA_031427395.1 Burkholderiales bacterium | reverse complement strand
ATGGTGTTTGATTCGGAGCCGAAGTCAGGCGCAGTTGGCAACAAACCAGTGAAGCAGGAAATTGCCATCAACATCCCGCCGAAGGAAGGCTTGCCGCCGGTGGCCGCACCGGTTGTGCCTCCGCCAACACCAGTTGCGCCGGTTGCACCAGTTGCCGCTCCGCCTGTTGCCGCCGCACCCGTTGCGCCCGTGACACCCGTGGAAACCAAACCCACTGCCGAGCCGAAACCCAAAGCGGAACCCAAAACGGAACCGAAACCTAAGGTGGAACCCGCCAAGGAAAGTTTCGTGGTGCAGATCGGCGCGTACAAAGACGTCGACAACGCGAAGTCGATTGTGGCGCAACTGAAGGAGGCCAAGCTGCCGGTTGTCACCGATGTGATTTCCGTGAAGGCCGGCCAGGTGACGCGTGTGCGCGTGGGCCCGTATCCGACCAAAAGCCAAGCCGATGGCGCATTGGCGCAAGTGAAACTGGCGGGTGCCGACGGCAAGATTGTGCCGGTCAAGCCTTGATTGCGCCGGATTATTTCTCCAACCCCCACACCCAAATATCCATGATATGAACGGCATCGACTACGCGATCATTTTCTTGTTGCTGCTGTCCATTGGCGTGGGCATTTTTCGCGGGGCAATGCGCGAGGTGATGAATATCGCAGGCTGGGTGCTCGCATTTATCCTGGCCTACACGTTTGCGGCAGATATGGCACCACACTTTGCTGATTGGGTCGCCGAGCCGGTGGCGCGGGTGGTGCTGGCGTGGGTGTTTGTTTTTGCGGTGGTGCTGATGCTCTCGGCATTGATCGCCAGCCTTTTGTCCGAAGTGGTGAAAAAATTGGGCTTGAGCACGCTGGATCGCGGTGTCGGTGCCATGATCGGCGCGGCGCGCGGAGTAGTGGTGCTGATCGCTGTGACACTCGCCGTCGGGCTCACCAAAATTCCACAAAATGCGCTGTGGAAAGACGCCGCGCTCACGCCGTGGCTGGAGCTGGTGGCACTGAATGCGCGTGGCGTACTGCCGGAATCCTTCGCCGCAAAAATCCGTTATCGTGTTGTTCCGGCAACCGCCCAGCCGGCCCCACAAACCAAAAAATAAAATCAGGCAAGCATATGGTGGCATTTGTCAATTCAATAGCTCCGTCATTCCCGCGCAGGCGGGAATCCAAGTCTGCAATCGCAACAACAGTTTACGAAAATTAGATTCCCGCCTGCGCGGGAATGACGGAATTTACAGAGGTTTTCATATGTGCGGCATTGTCGGCATCGTTTCAAAAAGCCCGGTCAACCAGATGTTGTACGACAGCCTGACTGTCCTGCAGCACCGTGGCCAGGACGCCGCCGGCATTGTCACCGCCGACGGCCGCACCTTCCACATGCACAAAGACAAAGGCCTGGTGCGTGATGTGTTCCGCACCCGCGACATGCGCAGCCTCACTGGCAACATGGGCATCGGCCATTGCCGCTACCCGACAGCAGGCTCGGCGGCGAGTGCGGCCGAATCGCAGCCGTTTTATGTCAACTCACCTTTTGGCGTGGTGCTGGG
>JANPNJ010000083.1:0-3729 GCA_031427395.1 Burkholderiales bacterium | reverse complement strand
GGTCCAGAGTTGTGGGTTTTCGAGTTTGACGGTGTTGACCAGATCAATGCCGAAGCTGCAATGCATTGATTCGTCGCGCAGGATGTATTGATACTGTTCGGCGGCACCGGTCATTTTGTTCTGGCGGCCGAGCGAGAGGATCTGCACAAAGCCGACGTAGAAAAATAGCCCCTCCATGATGCAGCTAAACACAATCAGCGATTTCAGCAGCGCCTGGTCGTTTTCAAAGGTGCCAGTTTTGAAATTGGGGTCGGAGAGGATGTCGATGAACGGGATCAGGAAACGATCCTTGTCGCGGATGCATTTGATTTCGTTGTAGGCGTTGAAAATTTCCGCTTCGTCCAGGCCGAGCGACTCGGTGATGTATTGATAGGCGTGGGTGTGGATGGCTTCTTCAAACGCCTGGCGCAGCAAATACTGGCGGCACTCGGGGGCGGTGATGTGGCGGTAAGTGCCGAGCACAATATTGTTGGCGGCGAGGGAATCGGCGGTGACAAAAAAGCCGAGGTTGCGTTTGACAATCAGGCGCTCGTCGTCGGTCAGTCCGTTTGGATCCTTCCACGTCGCGATATCACGCGTCATGTTGACTTCCTGCGGCATCCAATGATTGGCGCAGCCGGAGAGGTATTTGTCCCATGCCCATTTGTATTTGAACGGCACCAGTTGGTTGACGTCGGACTTGCCGTTGATGACACGTTTTTCTTCGGCACGTACGCGCGCAAAACGCGGGTCGATGGCCGCATCGGTGTCGTTGCCTGGGGGCGCATTCGGCTTGTCATCGAACATCGGCCGTGCCGGGTTGGCAAACGCGCTGTCGGCGTGACTCTGCACGTCTTGCAGACGCGGCATCACGCGGGCGGATGGCGGTGGCGGCGCGGGGATGGCGGAAGGTGTGTCGTCCCAGGTTAGTGACATGTGTGGCTCCGGTTTTTCTTGATTCGTTCGGTATGGGTGTTTTGTGTTGAAGCGATTCGCCCCCTCAGCTTGCTGATGCAAGGGCAAGGGGGCGAATTGTATTTGTTGCCTGTTGCAACTTCTTTAACGTTCAGTGCTTGTGGAAAAGACCAGGCATTTGCAGCATTTCGCTATCCATCAGGCTGGTGACGTTCTCAAGCACCAGCGCATCGTCGCAACATTGTGTTTGGGCGATGGATTCGAGGCAGTCATCTTTTTCCCGATAGCCTTCGCCCGAATCCGCGACTTTTTTGCCTTCATCGTTGGAAAGTTGCCAGCGCCACTCGAACCGTGCATCCTGGAAGATATGAAATTGCATCGTGGATCCTCTCTCGTTGGTGATGGTAGAAACAACTGCGGGTGGTGAATTCTGGATTTGGGATTCAGAACAGGGGTTACTGACAGGCCTCGCATTCCGGATCATCAATGGAACAAAATTTCGCGCCCTCGGCGGCACCGTCGCCCGCTCCCACCGCGCTGCCGACATTGGCGCTGGCCGCCGATGCCCCTTGTGCAAAGCCACCGCCGATGGCCACCGCATTGAGTTCCCCGCCGCGGCCGGTGGATTTCTCGGCCGAGGTGGCGGCCATGGTGCGCAGGTAGTAGGTGGTCTTGAGGCCACGCACCCACGCGAGTTTGTAGGTGTCGTCGAGCTTTTTGCCGGATGCACCCGCCATGTAGATATTGAGCGACTGCGCCTGATCGATCCACTTCTGGCGGCGTGATGCAGCTTCGATCACCCATTTGGTATCGACTTCAAAAGCAGTGGCATAAAGTGTGCGCAACTCAGCGGGAATACGATCAATCTGGCCAAGTGCGCCGTCGAAATATTTGATGTCGGCGACCATCACTTCATCCCACAGGCCGCGCGTTTTCAGGTCGCGCACCAGGTAGTCGTTGACCACGGTGAATTCGCCGGAGAGATTCGATTTCACAAACAGGTTTTGGTAGGTCGGCTCGATACACGCCGATACCCCAATGATGTTGGATATGGTCGCAGTCGGGGCAATGGCCACACAGTTGGAGTTGCGCATGCCGTGCTGACGGATACGCGCGCGCAACGGCTCCCAATCCATGCTCGACGACATATCGACATCAACATAGCCGCCGCGTTGCTCGCGCAACAGGTTGAGTGAATCCTGCGGCAAAATGCCGCGATCCCACAGTGAGCCCTTGAAGCTCGAATAGGCGCCGCGCTCCTCGGCCAATTGGGTCGAGGCCCAGTAGGCGTAATAACACACCGCTTCCATCGATTGATCGGCGAATTCGACGGCCTCGCGGGTGGCATAGGGAATTCGCAATTCGTGCAGGCAATCCTGGAAGGCCATGATGCCGAGCCCCACCGGACGGTGCTTCAAATTGGAATTGGAATTGCGCGCCTTGGCCACCGCGTAGTAATTGATGTCAATGACGTTGTCGAGCATGCGCATCGCGGTGGTGATGGTGCGCTGGAGTTTTTCGTGGTCGAGGGTCTTTTTGCCGTCCGCGCCGGTTTTCATGTGCGCCACCAGGTTCACCGATCCCAGGTTGCACACGGCAATCTCGGCTTCGTTGGTGTTGAGTGTGATCTCGGTGCACAGGTTGGACGAATGCACCACGCCCACATGGTTTTGCGGCGAGCGGATGTTGCACGGGTCCTTGAAGGTGATCCACGGGTGGCCGGTTTCAAACAGCATGGAAAGCATCTTGCGCCACAGGGTCAGCGCCGGGATTTTTTTCGACGGCTTGATCTCGCCACGCGCGGCTTTATCCTCATAGCGGGTGTAGGCGATTTCAAATTCCTTGCCGAATTTTTCGTGCAGGTCCGGGGTGGTTGAGGGCGAGAACAAGGTCCAGTCGCCACCTTCCATCACCCGCCGCATGAACAGATCGGGAACCCAGTTGGCGGTGTTCATGTCGTGGGTGCGGCGGCGGTCGTCGCCGGTGTTTTTGCGCAACTCCAGAAATTCCTCGATGTCGAGGTGCCAGGTTTCAAGGTACGCACACACCGCGCCCTTGCGCTTGCCGCCCTGGTTCACCGCCACCGCCGTGTCGTTCACCACCTTCAAAAACGGCACCACACCCTGCGATTTGCCGTTGGTGCCCTTGATGTGGCTGCCGAGCGCGCGCACCGGCGTCCAGTCGTTGCCGAGGCCACCGGCGAATTTCGACAACAGCGCGTTTTCCTTGAGCGCCTCGTAAATGCCGTCGAGGTCGTCGGCCACGGTGGTCAGGTAACACGATGACAACTGTGAACGGCGCGTGCCGGAATTGAACAAGGTCGGGGTCGAGGACATGAAGTCGAAGGTGGACAACACGTTGTAGAACTCGATGGCGCGGCTTTCCCGATCCACTTCACCCAAGGCGAGGCCCATTGCCACGCGCATGTAAAACGCCTGCGGCAATTCGATGCGGGCTTCGTCGATGTGGATGAAATAACGGTCGTACAAGGTTTGCAGGCCGAGATAGGTGAACTGGGTGTCACGCTCGGCATGGAGGGCGGCACCGAGGCGCGCCAGATCGTATTGGCCCATGCGTTCGTCGAGCAGCTCGGCGGCGACCCCTTTTTTGATGTACAGCGGAAAATATTCGGCGTAGCGCGTGGCCATGCCGGCCTGGCTGACTTCCTCACCAAGGATTTCGCGGCGGATGGAGTGCATCAACAGGCGGGAAGTGACTTTGTTGTAGGCGGGGTCACGCTCGATCATGGCGCGCGCGGTCATGGTGGCGGCCTTGAATACTTCATCAATCGGCACGCCGTCGTAAAGATCGCGCAGGGTGCCGTCCAAAATGGTT
>JANPNJ010000082.1:0-3676 GCA_031427395.1 Burkholderiales bacterium | reverse complement strand
CACATGCGCGGCCACGTCGGTGAGTTTTAACACCGTCGCGGCCTCGTCACGCCGCTGTTGATACTCCACATTGCCGTCTTTAAGCCCGCGATCACCAATCACAACGCGATGCGGAATGCCGATCAATTCCAGCTCGGCCAGCATCACGCCGGGGCGCTCGTCGCGGTCATCCAGCAAAACATCAATGTTGGCAGCGATCAATTCATCATAAAGCGCATGGGCCGCATCGCGCACCGCCTCGGATTTGCCATAGCCGATGGGGGCCACCACCACGGTGAAGGGCGCCATGGCTTGCGGCCAGATGATGCCGCGCGCATCAAAGTTTTGTTCGATGGCGGCGGCGACAATGCGCGTCACACCAATGCCGTAGCAGCCCATGTGCATCGGTGCCGGTTTGCCATCCACATCGAGAAAATTGACGTGCATTTTTTTCGGATACGGCAAGCCCTGGAACACATGCCCGACCTCGATGCCACGCTGGATGGCGACGTTGCCTTTGCCGTCAGGGGAGGGGTCGCCCGCCACCGCGTTGCGGATGTCGGCGATGATTGCGGGCTCAGGCAAATCACGCCCCCAATTGACGCCTGTAAAGTGAAAGTCGATTTCATTGGCACCGGTCACAAAGTCGCTCATGTTGGCAACAGTTCGATCCGCGATGATGCTGACATTTTTCAATCCCACCGCGCCCAGGTAGCCTGGTGTGCAGCCAAATGCAGCAACGATTTCCGCTTCGGTGGCAAAGCGGAATCCCGCTTTCATGCCATCGAGCTTGCCGACTTTGACTTCGTTCAATTCATGGTCGCCGCGAATCAGCAACAGCCATATTTGCACGCCGCTGATGTCTCCCTTGTCGTTGTGTGCGTTGTGTTTTTCGGTGGCCAGCACAATGGATTTGACGGTGTGTGTCAGCGGGATTTGCAGCAGCGCGGCCACGTCTTCGCACTTGGCCTTGCTGGGTGTCGGCGTTTTGGCGAGTGGTTGGGTGGCCGCGCCACGTGATGCCATCAGCGCCAAACATTCGGCGGTTTCCATGTTGGCGGCGTAGTCGGATGTCGGGCAATACACCAGCGCGTCTTCACCCGTGTCGGCGATGACCTGAAACTCGTGTGAGCGTTCGCCGCCGATGTCGCCGGTGTCGGCGGCGACCGGGCGGAAGGTCAGCCCCAGGCGCGTGAAAATTTTCACATAGGCGGCAAACATCGCGTCGTAGCTTTTGGCCGCACCCGCCGCATCGCGGTCAAATGAGTAGGCGTCCTTCATGGTGAATTCACGGCCGCGCATGATGCCAAAACGCGGGCGGCGCTCATCGCGGAATTTGGTCTGGATGTGATAAAAATTCAGCGGCAATTGCCGGTAGCTTTTCACATCCTGGCGGACGATGTCGGCGATCACTTCTTCCGATGTGGGCTGCAACACAAAGTCACGCTCGTGGCGGTCTTTTACCCGCAGCATGAGCGGTCCCATTTTGTCCCAGCGGCCGGACTCCATCCATAGCTCCGCAGGCTGCACAAACGGCATCAACAGCTCGATGGCACCGGCATGGTTCATTTCCTCGCGGATGATGGCTTCGACCTTTTTGATGACGCGCAGGCCCATCGGCATGTAGCTGTAAATCCCGGCGGCGAGTTTTTTGATCATTCCGGCGCGGTGCATGAGCTTTTGGCTCACCACATCGGCGTCGGCGGGGGCATCTTTGAGGGTGGAAATAAAAAACCGGGTGGCGCGCATTTTCTTTGTTTTTCAATAGGTTAACGGGTTTGCAGCGGCCATTTTACACTTCGCCGCCCGAATCGATTCACGTCTGACTATTCAATTAAAGTAATTTATGAAACAATCGTCGTAACTTAAGAATTGGAAGGGCTTGACCATGATTGATCGAGATGGTTATCGCCCAAATGTCGCCATCATTCTTTGCAACGCGAAGAATGAGGTCTTTTGGGGCAAGCGCATCCGCGAACATTCCTGGCAATTCCCGCAGGGCGGCATCAAGCACGGGGAAGCGCCGGAAGATGCGATGTATCGTGAGCTGGAAGAAGAGACGGGCTTGAAGCGCGAGCACGTCAGGATTCTGGGGCGCACCAAAAATTGGCTCCACTACCATGTGCCCAGCCATTGGGTCAAACGCGAATGGCGCGGCACCTACAAGGGGCAAAAGCAGATCTGGTATTTGCTGCGCCTGACCGGGCGCGACCACGATATTCGTTTGCGCGCCTCCGAGCATCCCGAATTTGACGCCTGGCGCTGGCACGATTATTGGGTGCCGCTCGATACCGTGATCGAATTCAAGCGCGACGTGTACCGCAAGGCGTTGCACCAACTGGCGCAATATCTGGATCGCCCGCCAAGGGTCAGCCCAAAGGCCGCCATGAGGGCTGGCACAGACGGCACGCAGGGCATGTCGGCGGGGTTGGGCGCGGAAAGCCTTGAGCAGGGGATTGATTTGCAGGCGTCACTGGTGGTGGATGCCGTGATGGGGGCAACGGAGTCGGCAGGCGTGGTCACCGCACAACATGCCTCGGGAATTTAAGTCTGCCCGAAAAAAATCTGCAAACTCCAATGAATACGGGCAGTTTCAGGTGAAAGTTGCCCAAAACCCGCGCCAAATAAAGGCTTTCGATTTCTAATCGCCGTGCTGAGGCGCAGCCGCAATCTGCGGCGCAATCTGGGGCGTCTTGCCCGATTCGTCCATCGCTTTTTTCTGGTGTCCGCGCGCAAACACGATATAAAACGCGGGCACCACAAACAGCGTCAACAACGTGCCGAGTGTCATGCCGCCGACAATCACCCAGCCGATCTGCTGGCGCGATTCGGCACCCGCGCCAGTGGCAATGGCCAGCGGCAACGCACCCAAAACAGTGGCACCGGTGGTCATCAAAATCGGCCGCAGCCGCAACACCGAGGCTTCGATCACCGCCTCTTTCACGCCTTTGCCCTGTGCCTGCAACTGGTTGGCGAATTCGACAATCAAAATGCCGTGTTTGGTGATCAGGCCAACCAGGGTGATGAGGCCGATTTTGGAAAACACATTGAGCGAATTGCCGGTCAGCCACAGCGCCACCAGCGCACCCGTGATCGACAGGGGCACAGTCAGCATGATGACAAACGGATCAACAAAACTCTCAAACTGCGCGGCCAGCACCAGATAAATAAAACACAGCGCCAGCATGAAGGTCACCAGAATGGTGTTGGCGCCTTCGCGGTATTCGCGCGATTGGCCGAGCAAATCGGTTTGCACACCGGGCAGCACCTTGGCCGCCGCCGCCGTCATCACTTGCAGCGCCTCGTCGATGCTGTGGCCCTTGGCGATTTCGGCGTTGACGGTGGCCGAACGCAGCCGGTTGAAGTGGTTGAGGTTGCGCGGGCTCACGCCCTCCCGCAGCGTGGTCAGGTTTGACAACGGCACCATTTCATTGTTGCGGGTGCGCACATGAATGTCGGCAATATCGTTCGGCGTGTTGCGGTCATCCGCCGCCACCTGCACGATCACGTCGTATTGCTCGCCGTCCTGTTTGTAGCGTGTCACCACCCGTCCGCCGAGCATGGTTTCCAGCGTGCGGCCCACGGTTTCGACCGGGATGCCCAGATCACCCAGTTTTTCGCGGTTGACCTGGACGCGCAATTCCGGCTGGCTCAGGCGCAAATCGGTGTCGATGTTGAGCAGCACCGGACTTTTGCG
>JANPNJ010000081.1:0-11822 GCA_031427395.1 Burkholderiales bacterium | reverse complement strand
GGGATGACGGTGTCAAACACTTTGCTGCCGAAGTGGTTTTTGATTTCGTCGGAGACCTGCGTGGTGAGCGCCGAACGCGGATCGTACATGGTGCGCACCAGCGCCTCGATTTCAATCTTCGGATTGAGATTGGCTTTGACTTTTTTGAGGGTGCCGACCAGATCACTCAAGCCTTCGAGCGCGTAGTACTCACACTGCATGGGAATGATGACGGCGTCGGCGGCGGTCAGCGCATTCACCGTCAGCATGTTGAGTGCGGGCGGGCAATCGATCACCGCAAAGTCGTAGTCGGCGGCAATGCCGGTGAGCGCCGATTTCAAGCGAAACTCGCGGCGCTCGAGGGCGACCATTTCGATTTCCGCGCCGGCCAATTCGCGGTTGGCGATCAACAGGTCGTAACCCGCCGGGGATTTCACCCGCGCCTCGGCGGCGGAATATTCATCCAGCAGCACACCGTAGAGTGTGTGTTCAAACGCGTTTTTATCGACGCCGCTGCCGGTGGTGGCATTGCCCTGTGGATCCAGATCCACCAGCAACACCCGCTGGCCATAGTGCGCCAGGGTGGCCGACAGATTCACCGCCACCGAGGTCTTGCCCACGCCGCCTTTTTGATTGACCACCGCGTAGGTTTTCATGCGGCTTCCATCACCACCAAATGGCGCTGGCCTTCAACCTGCGGCACGCGCAGGGTGATGACTTCGGTGACCTTGTGGGTGGCGGGCAGGCGGGCGATTTCGTCATGCGGCAGCACACCTTTCATGGCGAGCATTTTGCCGTTTGCAGCCAACAGGTGTGCGGTGCCCTGTACAAAATCGCCCAGCTCGGCGAAAGCGCGTGAGGTGATGATGTCGAATGTGGTTTGCGGCTGAAATTTTTCCACACGCTCACACACCACGCTGGCGTTGGTCAACGCCAATTCGCCGATGGCCTGGCGGATGAAGGTGGTTTTTTTTTGCAGCGAATCCAGCATGACAACCTCTAGCGTGGGTGCGGCGATTGAAAGACAAATGCCCGGAAGCCCGCCACCAGAGCCAACATCCAATAATTTTTTTGCCGGGCAAACATGCGGCAGCAGTGAAAGGCTGTCCAGAATATGCAGGCCGATCATGCGTTCGGGCTCGCGCACGGCGGTGAGGTTATAAACCTTGTTCCACTTGTGGAGCAGCGCCACATAGGCCAGCAATTTTTGTTGTTGTGTGCCATCGACGGATACACCAAGTGCATCAATGCCGCTTGCCAAAAGTCCCGCCAAATCCGGCGTGATTGCCGCCTGTGCACTCACGCGACTTGCTCATCGGCGGCATCAACCGCCGTCATTTCACCGCCGGCAAAGCCGCGCTTCAGATACACCAGCAACAACGAAATGGCTGCCGGGGTCATGCCTTGGATGCGTGCGGCCTGACCGATGGTTTCGGGTTGGTACTGGTTGAGTTTGAGTTGCACTTCCTTCGACAGGCCGCGCACCCGCGCGTAGTCGAGGTCTTCGGGCAAGCGCAGGTTTTCCTGCTCGCGGTTTTTTTCCACTTCGATTTGCTGGCGGTCGATGTAGCCCTGGTATTTGGCGGCGATTTCAACCTGTTCGGCCACGGCGGCATCGGCAACACCTCCCGTGGTTTCCAGCGGCAGCGCCACCAATGCGTCGTAGCGCACATTCGGCCGGCGCAACAAATCAAACAAGGAGTAATCGCGCTCAATGTCCTGGCCGATGGCCGCGTGCATTTGTTCTGACGATACCCGCCCCGGTTGCACCCAGGTGGATTTCAGGCGCTGGGTCTCGCGCACCACGGCTTCGCGCTTGCTTTCAAACGCCGCCCAGCGGGTGTCATCGATAAGCCCCAGCGTGCGGCCGATTGCGGTGAGACGTGCGTCGGCATTGTCTTCGCGCAATTGCAGGCGGTATTCGGCGCGGCTGGTGAACATGCGGTAGGGCTCAGAGACGCCGCGCGTGATGAGATCATCGACCAGTACACCCAGATACGCTTCATCACGGCGCGGACACCAGCCATCTTTGTCCTGTGATTGCAGGCACGCGTTGATGCCGGCCAGCAAGCCCTGCGCGGCGGCTTCTTCGTAGCCGGTGGTGCCGTTGATTTGCCCTGCGAAAAACAAGCCGGCGATGGCCTTGGTTTCGAGTGTGGATTTCAAACCACGCGGGTCAAAATAATCGTACTCAATGGCATAACCGGGGCGCAGGATGTGCGCGTTTTCCAAACCGGAAATCGACTGCACGAGTTTCAACTGCACATCAAACGGCAGCGAAGTCGAAATGCCATTCGGGTAAAACTCGTGGGTGGTGAGGCCTTCGGGCTCCAGAAAAATCTGGTGGCTTTGTTTGTCGGCGAAACGATGGATTTTGTCTTCAATCGACGGACAATAACGCGGCCCCACGCCCTCGATGACACCGGTGAACATCGGCGAGCGGTCGAGCCCGGCGCGAATGGCATCATGGGTGGCGGTATTGGTGTGGGTGATCCAGCAGGAGACCTGGCGCGGATGCATGGCGCGGTTTCCCATATACGAAAACACCGGCGTCGGATTGTCGCCCGCCTGTTCGGTCATTTTTGAAAAATCAATGCTGCGCCCGTCAATGCGTGGTGGCGTGCCGGTTTTCAGCCGACCGACCGGCAAATTCAATTCACGCAAACGTGCGGCCAGAGTTGCCGCTGGCGGATCACCCGCACGCCCCGCCGCATAATTTTCGAGGCCAACGTGGATTTTGCCGGCGAGGAAGGTGCCTGCCGTCAGCACCACGGTTTTGGCCTCAAAGCGAATGCCCGCTTGCGTGATGGCGCCCGCCACACGCGGCGTTCCATTTGCCTCATCCAAGATCAAATCATCCACTGCCTGCTGGAATAGCCACAGGTTGGGTTGATTTTCCAGGCGGTGACGAATCGCCGCGCGGTACAACACCCGGTCCGCCTGCGCGCGGGTGGCGCGCACCGCCGGGCCCTTGCTGGCATTCAGCGTGCGAAATTGAATGCCGGCCTCATCGGTGGCCAAGGCCATGGCACCGCCGAGTGCGTCGATCTCTTTGACCAAATGCCCCTTGCCAATACCACCGATGGAGGGGTTGCACGACATCTGCCCCAGCGTCTCGATGGCGTGGGTGAGCAGACACGTCTTCGCCCCGGCGCGCGCAGCCGCGAGTGCGGCCTCGGTGCCGGCGTGGCCGCCGCCGATTACAATGACATCAAATTGGGTGGGAAAGCGCATGATTCTTCAGGGATTTTGCAGATTTCAGAGGGTTGTGAGTTTACGACACGGGCGGGGAAAACGCCATGCTCCCAACGCCCGCCATGCCGCTTGTTTCACGTGAAACAAATTTCCGCGCTACTTGCCGATACAAAACTTGCCAAAAATCTCGCCCAGCAAATCATCCGGCGTCATTTCACCGGTAATGGCCGCCAGCGCGTTTTGTGCCAACCGCAATTCCTCGGCGAACAACTCATATTGGTCCGGCCGTCCCTCTGCCTGCGTCAAATGTTGACGCGCCAATTCCAGTGCCGCCAAATGCCGGGCGCGTGCCAAAAATACGCCCTCGCCGGTTGGCTGCCAGCCTGCCGTTGCCAACAGCCAATCCCGCAACAGCGGCAGCCCTTCGCCGGTCAATGCCGACACAAATATGGCGGTGTGGTTGCCGGTATCGGTGCGCTGCGTCGGCCGGGCAAACAAATCTATCTTGTTGTATACCCATGCCATCGGCAAATTGGCCGGCAGTTTGTCGGCAATCGCCGCCTCGGCCTGGCCAATGGCCTCGCCCGCCTCGGAAATCAGCAGCGCCGCGCCCGCCTTGGCTACCGCTGCCCAAGCGCGTTCGATGCCGATTTTTTCCACCGCATCGTCGGTGTCGTGCAGGCCTGCGGTGTCGATCAAATGAATGGGCACACCATCGAGGTGGATAGTGGCGCGGATCGGGTCACGGGTGGTGCCCGGCACCGGTGTGACGATGGCGATGTCGTCGCCCGCCAATTTGTTGAGCAGGCTCGATTTGCCGACATTCGGCCGACCAATCAGGGCAACCGTGAGCCCATCACGCAACACCGCGCCCTGCTTGGCTTCTCGCGCCAAAATGTCCCAAAGTGCCCGTATTTCGGCGAGTTTTATATTTTGGGTCGCGCGATCGGCGGGGTCGATTTCCTCTTCGGGAAAATCAATACACGCCTCCACATGCATACGCAGGTGGGTCAAACGTTCCACCAAATCCCGCACCCGCGACGAAAACTCACCCGACAACGAGCGGGCGGCGGCTTTGGCTGCCTCGGTGGAAGCCGCATCAATCAAATCTGCCACTGCCTCGGCTTCGGCCAAATCCAGCTTGTCATTGAGAAACGCGCGCGCGGTGAATTCACCCGGCCGCGCCAGACGGCAACCCAAGGCCAGACAGCGCGTGAGCAACGCCTGCATCACAGCGGGGCCGCCGTGACCGTGCAGCTCAATCACGTCTTCACCCGTGTAGGAGTGTGGTGCCGGAAAAAACAAGACCAACCCCTGATCGATCACCGCGCCATCGGCGTCACCAAACGTTGCCAGAGTAGCGTGGCGGGGGGTTAAAGTTTTGCCGGAGAGCGTGGCGGCAATGGCACCCAGCCCGCGTCCGGACAGCCGCACCACCCCCACCCCGCCACGCCCGCTTGGGGTGGCAATGGCGGCAATGGTGTCAGGGGAGGGTTGTTTCACGTGAAACAATCTGGCGGTTTGGCGGGTGATGCAATCAGGCTTGACGAGGCAAGGATTGCAAGCCCACGATCAAAATCAGCGTTTGCCCGCAGCGGGTTTGACCGTCGCGGGACTGAAAGTCTTGTTGATATGCCACTGCTGGGCAATGCCCAGAATGTTTTGCATGGTCCAGTACAACACCAGCCCCGACGGGAAGAAAAAGAACATGATCGAAAACACAATCGGCAGAATGGTCATGACCTTGGCTTGGATTGGGTCGGCCGGCTGGGGGTTGAGCTTGGTCTGCACAAACATCGACACCCCCATGATGACCGGCAGGATATACAAGGGGTCGGGCGTGGACAAATCGGTGATCCACAATATCCAAGGCGTATTGCGCAATTCCACCGCGCCCAACAGCACCCAATACAGCGAGATAAAAAACGGGATCTGGATAAATATCGGCAGACACCCGCCCAGCGGGTTGACCTTTTCGGTCTTGTAGAGCTCCATCATGGCCTGATTGAGCTTCATCTTGTCGTCGCCGTAGCGCGCTTTCAGCGCCTCCATTTTCGGCATCAGGGTTTTCATGTGCGCCATGGATTTGCCGGATTTCTGGTTCAGCGGGAAAAACACCAGTTTCAGCAAAATGGTGAAAATAATGATGGTCCAGCCCCAGTTGCCAACGATGTTGTTGATATAGGACAGCACCACAAACATCGGATACGCCAACACCGTCAGCCAGCCGTAATCCACCACCAGCCCCAGCCCTGATGCCAGTTTGTTCAGGCTTTCCTGCTCTTGCGGGCCCATGTAGAGTGGCATGGAAAGGCTTGCCGAGGCATTGGCATTCACCACCGCCAGCGGCACGATTACACCGGAAGAAAACAATTTGTCGGTGACCCGTTTGGTGAAAAACTCGCGGCTGGTGGTGCCCTGCGGCAGCCATGCCGACACAAAATAATGCTGCACCATGGCCAACCAGCCGTCAGTGGCCTCCTTGACGTGTTCGGCCTTGTTTTTTTCAATGTCGGGAATCGCCACCTTCTGGAATTTCTTCGCTTCGGTGTACACCGCAGGACCCGTAAAGGTGGCCACCCCGAGAAAGGGATTGCTGCCGGAGTTCTCGCCTTCGGGCGGATTGGCGTCACGCAAAAATTGGAAATACGCCTTGGCCGCGATGGGTTGTTCCGCGCTGTTTTTGATGTCATAACGCACATCCACCACATAGCTGCCGCGCTTGAAGGTAAACACCTTGCTGATGATCACCCCCGGCGTCTCGGCATGGGTAAACACCACATCCAGTTTTTCGTTGCTGCCCAAATCGCGCAAGGCATCCGACGTATTGCCTTCCAGCGCCCATTTGCTGGTGTGATTGGGCATGCCTGTCCCCAGCAGACCGGATTGGGCAATAAAGTAATGACCCACTTTTTCCTGCATCAACACATACGGCTTGGTGTTGTCGTTGGGGGCTTTGTGTTTGCGCAGCGCCACCTGGCGAATATCACCCCCAACCGCATCCAGCTCCACATCCAACAAATCGGTGCGCACCGCGATACGGCGGGTGGATGCGGTTGGCGCGGCGGCGAGGGCCGCACCAGTGGACGGCTGGGCTAATGGTGATGGTGGCGGGGTGGCCACCGTGGATGTGGGCACCGCACCCGCGCCGCCTGGCACCGGTGGCTGGGCATTTGATGGCAGGCCAGGTGCCGGGGCTGTCTGGGCGGTCTGTACATTGGGCAATGCGGGGGGCTTATTGTGTTTTTGCCACGCCTCCCACAACAACAAGCTGGAGAACGAAAAAACAATCAGCGCGATGATGCGTTGGGTATCCATGGTGCGATGTCTAGGCCTAAAAAGTGAAGGGGTGAAACCTGTCAGGGCACCGGATCAAAGCCGCCCGGATGCCACGGATGACAGCGTAACAACCGGCGGCTGGTCAGCCATCCACCCTTGAGGGCACCATATTGTGTCAGCGCATCCACGGCGTAATGGGAACAGGTTGGGGAAAAGCGGCATTGTGTGCCGAAATAAGGGCTCAGCACATATTGGTACGCGCGCACCAACATCAACAACAATCGTGCCGCGGGTGACATCAGGCGGACTTCCCGGTATCGCGGCGGGGATGGGTTGCCGCCAACTTGCCAAACAAGCCATCCGCCAGCGTGCGCATGGTTTTTGCCCATGTGGTATTACCGACGGGCTGGGTGACGCCGGACAGTGTCACCAATGTGTCCAGCCCGGCGTGGCGCACCGCATGCTGGCGGAATGATTCGCGCAAAATGCGTTTGAAGCGGTTGCGGTCAACCGCCCGCTTCAACAGCCTTTTTGGCACCGCCAGCGCGATGCGCGACATTTCCTGTGGCGGCGGCATGCGCATCAGCGTGCGGCCGAAGATGGCCATGCCCGCGACGCGCGCGGTATCGCGCTGGCCTCGCGCAAGCAAATCCTTCACCTCATTGGAGGCGAGCCGCATGACTCGGGGAAAAGCCTTGGCGCGGATGAATTAAACAGCCAGGCGCGCGCGGCCTTTGGCGCGGCGGGCACGAATGACCTTGCGGCCGCCGGCGGTTTTCATGCGAACCAGAAAACCGTGGGTTTTTTTGCGGCGGGCTACGGAAGGTTGGTAGGTGCGTTTCATGATGTCACTCTGTTTCTACAAGTTGATGAAAGAAGCGGGTTCGGAGGTTCGATGGTGCTTGCCCCGTGTCCGATGATAAAGATGGATGCGGATGTCGTGGAAATGTCAGCTTGCACCAACCCGTCAAACCAAAAGGGTGCCAATTGAATCCCTTGTCCGCGGGAAGCGGCTTTTTACAACGCACACTCAACACACAATGAACCCGCAGAACCTCGCATTATCTTGTTTTTGTTGGGGTTTCGTCAAGCGATGTGTTGTATGGGCGGATTTTCCGGCGGGCGCAATTTGACGCATTTATGCAAAAATTGCCCTGTGGATAAGTCGCTTTTTCCGCGCTTTCAGCGTAAACTGTCCGCAATTGAAAATGACGGCTTGGGCGCGGTTCCACCCGCTCGTTTTTCACTGTTATTCGCGTTGGGGCAGGCCGGATGTTTTCGTGCTGGTGGTCGTCGTATTGCCTGATTGCGCTGTATTTTCCCATTCAACCTGGTTTGTTCCGAAGCGATAATCCATGCATCCATTTTGGCAAGCCTGTGTTGAAGATTTCCAGCGCGAGCTTTCGCCACATCAATTCAGCACCTGGATTAAGCCACTTCGTTTTGAACAAGAGGGCGACACGCTGGTGTTGATTGCCCCCAACCGGTTTGTTTTGCAGTGGATCAAGGATCGGTTGTTGTCCCGCATCGAGCACGCGGCGGAAAAACACTTTGCGCGCCCGATCATGATTGAGCTGGCAATGGAAGATGGCGCGGACACCGATCCCGCCGCCGCCAATCAACGACTGGGCAATCCTGGCGGCAACGATGATTCCGCGCCGCCCAAAAGCAACCATGCCAACTTTGCCAATCACGCCAACGGTACCAATGGTGGCAGCAGCATCAGTGGCAGCAGCAACGGTCTGCCCGCCCATCGCCTCAATCCCAATTTCACTTTTGCCAGTTTTGTTGGCGGAAAAGCCAACCAGCTCGCGCGCGCCGCCGCGCAACAAGTCTCCCTCAATCCCGGGCAAGCCTATAACCCGCTGTTTATCTATGGCTCCACCGGGCTGGGGAAAACCCACCTGGTGCAAGCCATTGGCAACCACCTGCTGGCGCAAAGTCCGCGCGCCAATGTGCGTTACATCCACGCCGAACAATTTGTCACCGATGTGGTGCGCGCTTACCAGCACAAGGCGTTTGATTCCTTCAAACGCTCGTATCACACGCTGGATCTTTTGCTCATCGATGACATCCAGTTTTTTGGCAATAAATCCCGCACCCAGGAAGAATTTTTTTATGCATTCAACGCCTTGATTGAGGCGGGCAAACAGGTGGTGATCACCTCAGATCGTTTTCCAAAGGAAATTTCTGGCATTGAAGACCGCCTGATATCGCGGTTTAGTTGGGGCTTGACGCAGTCTGTGGATCCACCCGAACTCGAAATGCGGGTGGCCATCCTGATGAAAAAAGCCGAATCGGAAGGCACCAGCATTGATGAGGATGTGGCATTTTTTATTGCCAAACACATTCGCTCCAATGTGCGCGAACTCGAAGGCGGCCTGAAACGCGTGCTGGCATTTTCACGCTTCAACAATATTCCGGTTTCCATCCAGTCCGCAAAGGAAGCCCTGAAAGATCTGCTGGCCGTGCTGAACCGGCAAATTTCCATTGATAATATCCAAAAGACCGTAGCGGATTATTACAAGATAAAAGTCGCGGAAATGTATTCCAAAAAACGCGTGCGTTCCCTGGCCCGTCCCCGGCAAATTGCCATGGCATTGGCAAAAGAACTCACCCCCATGTCCTTGCCGGAAATTGGTGAAGCGTTTGGCGGCCGTGACCACACCACCGTTTTGCACGCTTGCCGTAAAGTGCAACAACTGGTTGAAGCCGATCATGTGATTGCGCGTGACCACACCTTATTGATGCAAATTTTGCGCGGCTGATTTTTTTGTAAACGCAACCAATCCATGTAAAAGCACCCCATAACCAATACAAAACCTGTGGATAAACAAAGCTGTTTTTTTATGCCGCAAACATATCCACAATTCATGCCGGACAGTCCGGCCGGTCGTCCGCGGTGTTATAGATGCAGCAAGTGATTGAATTGAAAACAAATTAAAGAGTTCTACATAAAAACACGCTTCTCCTATTACTACTACTAGGTTTGTAATATGTTTATCATAAAAGCCAAGAACAGCACCTTGTTGGGTCCACTCCAGTTTGTGACCGGCATTGTTGAACGCCGCCACACCTTGCCGATCTTGTCCAACGTGCTGGTGGAAGTCGAAGAGCATGCGGTGCATTTCCTTGCCACCGATCTCGAAGTGCAAATCCGCGCCACCGCAAGACTCGATACTGCACACAAGCCAGGCAGCCTGACGGTGGGGGCAAAAAAACTCCAGGACATCCTGCGGGCACTTCCCCCGGATGCCGACACCGCGCTGGAAACCAAGGAATCCCGCCTGACAGTGAAAGCCGGAAAAAGCCGCTTCGCCCTGCAAATCCTGGCTGCCACCGACTTTCCAAAAATTGCCGAATCAAAGGATGCGCCAACCAATATTTCCATCCCCCAACGCGATTTCAAGCGGGTGCTGGCGCTGGTGCAATTCGCCATGGCGGTGCAGGATATCCGCTACTACCTCAACGGGGTGCTGATTTCCTGCGACGGCAACACCCTGCGCGTGGTCGCCACCGACGGCCACCGCTTGTCCATGGCGTCGTACAAATTGCCGGAACCCATCGCCAAAATTGACGCCATCCTGCCGCGCAAGACCGTGCTGGAATTGATCAAGCTGCTGGATGAAAGCGATGATCCAATGCAAATGTCGCTGCACGCGAACCAGGTGAAATTCACTTTTTCCGGCATTGAAATTGTGTCGAAAATTGTCGAGGGAAAATTCCCCGACTACACCAAGGTCATCCCCACCGGTTATACCAACCATGTGCAGTTGAACCGCCTGGAATTTCAGGGCGCCCTGATGCGCGCCTCCATTCTCTCGAACGAAAAAATCCGCGGTGTGCGGCTGGTGTTCACCAAAGACTCGTTGGCGATTATTTGCTCCAACAACGAGCAGGAGGAAGCGGAGGAAAATCTCACGATCAGCTACGAGCGTGATGCCATGGACATCGCTTTCAATATTGCCTATCTGCTCGACACGCTCAGCCATATTTCCACCGAGTCCATCCAGCTTTCCCTGGGTGAGGCCAACATGTCGAGCGCGCTGATCACCCAGCCCGGCAGCGATGATTTCAAATATGTGGTGATGCCGATGCGAATTTGAATGTGCTCCACTCATCACACACGCACCAGTCAAATGCAAGCAGCCGCAACCGCAACAAAGTCAATATAGGAAACAAATGGTACCGCCAAAAAAGAACGACGCAGCCGCATACGATTCCGATTCGATCAAAATTTTGAAAGGCCTGGAGGCGGTGCGCAAGCGCCCCGGCATGTACATCGGTGACACCTCCGATGGCAGCGGCCTGCATCACATGGTGTTTGAAGTGGTTGACAACGCCATCGACGAAGCCCTCGCCGGCCATTGTGATGACATCAAGATCATCATCCACACCGACAACTCCATTTCCGTCTCCGACAACGGCCGCGGCATCCCCACCGGCATCAAGGAAGACGACGAATTCAAACGCTCCGCCGCTGAAATCGTCATGACCGAATTGCACGCCGGCGGAAAATTCGACGCCAATTCCTACAAAGTGTCCGGTGGCCTGCACGGGGTCGGTGTGTCAGTGGTCAACGCGTTGTCAGAATGGCTGAAACTGCGCATCCGCCGCGACGGAAAAATCCACGAAATGGAATTTCGCCACGGCGAGCGCGTATCACCATTGGCACCAGTCGGCAACACCGACAAACGCGGCACTGAGGTGCATTTTCTGGCGGCGAAAGAAACCTTCACCCACATTGAGTTTCACTATGAAATTCTCGCCAAGCGCTTGCGCGAGCTGTCATTTTTGAACAACGGCGTGAAGATCGAAATGATCGACCAACGCCACAACAAAAGCGAAAACTTTGCCTACGCCGGCGGCATAAGGGGTTTTGTTGAATACATGAACCGCACCAAGTCGGTGTTGCATCCAAAAATCTTCCACGCGGTCGGCGAAAAAGACGGCATGACCATCGAAGTGTCGATGCAGTGGAATGATTCCTACGGCGAATCGGTGCAATGTTTCACCAACAACATTCCGCAGCGTGACGGCGGCACCCACTTGACGGGGCTGCGCACCGCCATGACACGGGTGCTCAACAAATACATCGAAGAACACGAGTTCGCCAAAAAAGCCAAGGTGGAAACGTCCGGCGACGACATGCGCGAAGGCCTCACTTGTGTGTTGTCGGTGAAAATGCCCGAGCCAAAATTTTCCTCGCAAACCAAGGACAAGCTGGTTTCATCCGAAGTGCAGCCGGTGGTGTCAGAAGTGGTCGCCGCCAAGCTCAACGATTTTTTGCTGGAAAACCCAGCGGACGCAAAAATAATTTGTTCAAAAATTGTCGACGCCGCCCGTGCGCGCGACGCCGCGCGCAAAGC
>JANPNJ010000080.1:0-3374 GCA_031427395.1 Burkholderiales bacterium | reverse complement strand
GTTTCCAGCCATTTTTGCTTGGAACAGCGCGTCAATAGGCGTGCTAGCAGCCAGTCGGACATAAATGGAATAGGCTGCAAAATTACCCAAACGGTCCAAATTTACACGCATTTATGCGCAAAGGGAACCACCAATTGATTGAAAAGCGAGGAAATCTGTCCTCGATTGGCTCATTTTTCGCTACGATTCTTTAAGTCCGACAGGCTGCTAGCATTTTAATTGGCAGCACATCCCGAGAGCACCCCAAACATCCCGCGGCAAATAACTTGCAAATACCTATTTTGGGTATTAATATTCCCAGAATGGGTATTCAACAAAATTCAGGATCGTCAAAATCCACCAAGAGCCGCAGCGCGGCGGCTGCATTACGCACGAAAAAGCCACGCGCGGCCGCCATGCCTTCAGCTGCGGTGGTGCCTTCGGGCATTGCCGATGCGCTCTTCACGACGACACAACAGCGCGTTCTCGGTTTGTTATTCGGTCAGCCGGATCGCAGCTTTTTTGCCACGGAAGTGATTTCGCTTGCGGGGGGCGGATCGGGGGCGACGCAGCGTGAATTGACGCGGCTTGAAGCGACTGGCTTGATCATAACGTCTCGCGTCGGCAACCAAAAACACTTTCAGGCGAATGCGGCGTCCCCCATTTACGCGGAGCTTGTGGGCATCATTGCAAAGACGGTGGGCATTGCCGAGCCCTTACGTGCGGCACTCGCACCATTGGCAAAAAAGATTCGCACGGCATTTGTGTATGGGTCGTTAGCGAAGAACAGCGACACGGCTCACAGTGATATCGACATCATGATCCTGTCGGACAAACTTTCGTATGCCGATGTTTACGCGGTACTGGAAAAGGCCGAATCGCGGTTGGGTCGGGCGATCAGCCCTACCGTGCAAAGCCCGGCTGAGTGGAAGAAGAAACTCGCCGCCAAGAATGCCTTTACGGTAAAGCTTCACGCGCAGCCAAAGCTACTTCTGATTGGCGATGAGGCTTCACTTGAGTAAGCCTGCCGCGCCAATTGCCGAGCTGGAAAATCTCGTTCAGATTGGCAAGCTCAAAAAAGAGCCGGGGGCGCAATCAGAAATCGATGGGCTGATCGGTTCTGGCATTGCGCGCCTGCGTGACGCAAACAATGCGCAGCTTTCGTATGAGAGCCGTTTCGACTTGGCCTATAACGCGGCACATGCGCTCTCACTCGCGGCACTGCGTCATCACGGCTATCGCTCGGACAATCGTTACCTCGTGTTTCAAGTGCTGCCGCACACCCTTGGCCTGGCCGCTGCGCAATGGCGAATTCTTGCCAAAGCACACGACAAACGCAATCTTGCCGAGTACGAAGGGCACATTGAAACCGACAAACAATTACTGGCAGATATGCTCGTGGCAGCGGAGTTGGTTCGACTCGCCGTCGCCAAACTCAAGTTGCCGTAAATATTACGGCATCAAGGATCAGCGGTGCCTTAACGGCTTGCATCATTTCTTTTGTGCGAACAGCTTGTCATAACTCGCCTCGCTGAATCCGCGTGCGCGTTGACCTGCGACAATCAGCAGCGGCACGCCGCCGCTGCCGCCCGCCTCGAAGAACGCGCGCGCGCCTGCCGGGGTGTCAATATTGACTTCCTGATAACCGATGCCTTTGGCGTTGAGATAGGCTTTGGCGCGTGTGCAATAGCCGCACCAGGTTGCCATGAACAAGGTGACGTTGCCGGGAGGGTCGGTTTTGCTGGCCTCGCGCAATCGCCCTTCCATGCTCTTGCGCAGTTCTGCCTGGTATTTCAGCACCGATGCGGGCAGTGGTGATGTCGGCGCATCAACGATTTTCAACGCGGTGGTTTTGCCTTCCGCGGGCGGACGATCGGTGTAGGTGATGTTGCCGTCCGCACCGACCACCTTGTAAAGCGTTTGTGCGTGCGCAACGGTGGCCATATGCCATATGGGCCAGATGCATGTGGCGACTAGCAGCATGAAAGGGGGGCTGGTTCTGCGCATGTTGCTACATTACCAGCTTTCCTCAACAGACATGCCGCTGCCTTACAATCACGAGGCAGGCATTGCACATTGTCCATTGCCCCCGCAAGGTTAAAAAATTCAATGAAAGTCAGCATGCAAAATTCAACAAATTTTCGCCGCGCCTTGATTGGCGCAATCTGTGCCTTCAACGTTTCTGCTTTTGCACAACTCTCCCCACCTGAGCAAAAACTTGCGGACGCGGTAAAGGCGCGCACACCGGCGGCGCTGTTGCTGCTGGAAAAAGCGGTGAACATCAACAGTGGCACACTCAACCAGGAGGGCGTGCGCGAGGTCGGCAAATTGTTTCGCGCGGAGTTGGATGCGCTTGGTTTTGCTACCCGTTGGGTGGAGATGCCTGTCGCCATGCAGCGCGCGGGCCATCTGCTCGCCACGCGTTCGGCAAAAACCGGCAACAGCGGCAAACGCCTGCTGCTGCTCGGCCACCTCGACACCGTGTTTGAAAAGGACAGCACGGTGCAACTGTGGGTGCCGAAAGACAAGCGGATTTTGGGCAGGGCGTGAGCGACATGAAGGGCGGCAACGTGGTCATGCTGGAGGCGTTACGCGCGTTGCACGCCACTGGTGCCCTCGACGACATGACCATCTCGGTCATGTTCACGGGTGACGAGGAGCGGGTCGGCAGCCCGGTGGAAAAAGCGCGCGAAGCCATGATCGCGCTGGCCAGACAAAGTGATGTGGCGTTGTCGTTTGAGAATATTTTGCGTGAGGCGGGCGGTGCCGAATTTGTCGCGGTGGCGCGGCGGGCGTCGTCAGGCTGGGCGCTGGATGTCACGGCGCGGCAGGGGCATTCATCGGGGGTGTTTGGCGTGGTGGCCGGGTATGGCGCCGCCTATGAAGCGGCGCGCATTCTGAATGCGTTCCGCGAGGAATTGATGGAGCCGGGTCTCACCTTCAGCCCCGGATTGGTGTTGATCGGCACGGAAGTCAATTACGATGAAACCCAGGCACGCGCCAGTGTCTCGGGCAAGAGCAACATCATTCCGCCGCTTGCCACCATCCGCGGTGACCTGCGCTACCTCACCATCGAGCAGCGTGACCGGGTTCACACGCGCATGCGCGACATCGTCGGACGCAATTTGCCGGGAACGTCCGCGACAATTTCATTTCGTGAAGTGTATCCGCCGATGCCGCCCACCGAGGGCAATATGGCCTTGCAGCGGCTGTATTCGGAAATCAGCGTGGCCGCCGGCTACGGCAAGGTCGAAGCATCGCACCCGTCGGTGCGTGGTGCGGGTGATATCCAGTTTGTATCGCCGCTGCTTGATTCACTCGATGCGCTGGGTGCCGCCGGTGGCGGTGCCCATTCACCCAATGAATTTTTGTATCCGGATTCGGTTGAGCGCGGC
>JANPNJ010000079.1:0-9890 GCA_031427395.1 Burkholderiales bacterium | reverse complement strand
TTTTTTGATCTCCTCCATCAAATGCAATTGGGTTGGCAGACGCCCGGCGGTGTCGGCCAGCACCACATCAATGCCACGCGCACGGGCCGCGTGGATGGCATCAAAAATCACCGCCGCCGCATCGCCGCTCTCTTGGGCGATCACCGTCACATTGTTGCGCTCGCCCCAGGTCATGAGTTGCTCGCGCGCGGCGGCGCGGAAGGTGTCGCCCGCGGCCAGCATCACCTTGAGCCCCTGTGACTGAAAATATTTGGCAAGTTTGCCGATGGTGGTGGTCTTGCCCGCACCATTGACCCCGGCAACCATGATGACAAACGGCTTGGCGGTGGTGGTGTCGAGCGGTTTTTCCAGTGGTGCGATCATTGCGGTCAAGGCTTGTTTGAACGCCATTTGCAAAGCGGTGCTGTCGGCGATTTTTTGTTCGCGTTGCAGCCGCTTCAAATCATCGATCAAACGTGTTGTTGCGCGCACCCCGACATCGGCGCTGATCAGCGCGGTTTCCAGTTCCTCGTAAAGCGCATCGTCTATTTTCGGATGGCGCGCGAATAAATCGGTGACATCGGTGTTGAGCACCGCGCGGGTTTTGGCCAGTCCGGATTTGAGGCGGGAAAGCCAGCCTGTGTCGGCGGTTGGGGATTTTTTGCTGATGAGGGGAAACAATGTTATCTGCCATGTCTGCCGGAAGCGGTTTGCCTATTTTAGGCGAGGATAGGCAGATTGCGGCAAGCGCATCGTTCATGCGCCGTGCGAAACTGTCGCCAATGAAACCGAACAACCAAATACGCATCGGTGCTGGTGCATGGCGCAGCCGCGTTGTGCGTTTTCCCGATGTCCTGGGCCTGCGTCCCACCCCGGATCGGGTGCGTGCGACCGTCTTTAACTGGCTCGGCCAAACACTGCATGGCAAGGTCTGTCTGGATGCCTTTGCCGGCAGCGGCGCGCTGGGTTTTGAAGCGGCTTCGCGCGGTGCGGATGAAGTGACCCTTTGCGAGACCGATGCCCGGGCCGTGCAGGCGTTGCGTGACAATGCCCGCCTGCTGCAAGCGCCAAACTGCAAAATTGTCGCGGCGGACGTGTTCAGTTGGCTGAAAAAAAATCCCGCCAGTCTTGATGTGGTGTTTTGTGATCCGCCGTTTGCCGCCCGGTTGCAACTGCCTTTTTTGCAAGCCATTGCCGCACACCTGGCGCCTGGCGGGGTTGTTTACATTGAGGCGTGTGAGCCGCTCGACCAACTGCTGGTAACAGCCGCTTACTATGAAGTGCTGAAATCATCCCGGGCCGGTGCGGTATATTTTGGGTTGCTTCGCCCAAAGACATCAGGCTAAGATACGTCCCATCTTATTTGCATACCCAATTTCGCCATGATTCGAGCTGTTTACCCCGGAACTTTCGACCCGCTGACCAAAGGCCACGAGGATTTGGTGGCGCGCGCATCACGGCTGTTTGACGAAGTCATTGTCGCTGTCGCCCACAGCCAGGCCAAAAAGCCGTTTTTCACGCTGGAGGAGCGGGTTGGCCTGTCGCGCGAAATCCTCGCCGTCCATCCGAATGTGACGGTGATGGGTTTCGGCGGCCTGCTTTCAGATTTTTTGAACAAGCACAACTCGAATGTCATTTTGCGGGGGCTGCGCGCGGTATCCGATTTTGAGTACGAATTCCAAATGGCCGGCATGAACCGCCGACTGAACCCTGGCGTGGAGACCATGTTTGTCACGCCATCGGACAAATACATGTTTATTTCGGCGACCATCGTGCGTGAAATCGCCATTCTCGGCGGCGATGTTTCGGAATTTGTCCATCCGCTCGTAACAAACGCACTCAACACCAAAGTCGGCAAATAAGCATACCCAAACCGTGGCGCTGAAAATCACCGATCAATGCATCAATTGCGACGTATGCGAGCCGGAATGTCCGAACGCGGCGATTTACCAGGGCGTGGAAATCTACGAAATCGATCCCGGCAAATGTACCGAATGTGTCGGCCATTTTGACACCCCGCAATGCCGCGAGGTCTGTCCGGTGGATTGCATTCCACTCGATGAAATGCATAGCGAGACGCGTGAACAGCTTCACGCCAAGTTTGTCGCGCTCACCGCAGTCAAGGTCAAGGTTGCCGCATAAGCCCGGTGTCACTCCTCCGCGCGGCGCTTGCCGGCGAAACGCTCCAGCCCCTCACGCACCGCGCCCAGCGCCGAATGTTTGGATTTGATCACATCCAGGCTGGCCTGAAAATCGGCGATTTTTTCAGCCAGGTCAAGTTCGGCGGCGCGAATCATTTCCACTTTTTCGCTGCGCTGGACAATGCGCTGGTGCATGTCCGAAACCGGCTTTTCAATACTGGTGAACACGCCACGCATCCATGATGCCGATTCGCGGTGGGCGATCTCCAGCGCATGAATGACACGCGGTGCGATCAACTGCATGAATTGTCCGGCCGGTCTGCCGGCGCGCAGGATCTCGCTGTTGGCGTTTTCCTCGGCCTTGTCAATTTCGCTCAGAAAGCGATGGGTCGCAAACGGATGCACCTCGTGGTGTCCCAGGCTCAGGGTGCGAAAGATTTTTTCGCCGAGATTGCCGAACACGAGGCGGATATCGTTGAGTTTGGCATCCAGCGCGGCAACACGCGCGCGCGAACGGGCAAAGTACAACGTCAGCGCCTCGCCGGTTATTGCCGGTGAAGAGGCTTGGGCAAGTTGTGTGTGGGTGATTTCGGCGTCATCTTTTGCCAATTGCGGATTGGTCAGTTCGGCCAGTTCTTTGCTGAGTGCGCCATGTATGGGTTTGATCACCCGCAGCTCGTCCTGCGCCGCCTGCAATACCGAGAGTGTATTGCTGGCACTCACATGAATGGCGTCGGTGAGCAGAAGGTTTTTCCGCCGCAATTCGGTCAGCGTGCGCAGCCCTTCCAGCGCCTGGTAGCGGGATTGATCGAGCGAAGCCTGTACGCCCTCAAGGGTGGTGGAGAGGGCGGACAGAATGTCGCCGCCAAGCTCGGCGTGGCGGCTTTCCGGCAAGTTCATCGCCAGCGCACGCTCAAGGTGATGCAGTCGGCTGGTGAGCAATGTTTCGGTGTTCTGGCTGAGTTTGCCGATGAGCGCCTGGGTGGCGGAAACCGGTTGCACCCTGATGGGATCAACGCGCATCAAATCGGTGACATCCTGAACCCGTTTGTCCACTTCGCGCAGCCACAACTGGTAGGCCGCCGCGGGGTCGAGGGCATTCTCGACATACAGCAAATCAATCTTGTTGACGGCCACCAGCCGGACTTGCGTCGATTCAACACGCTCCCGGTCACGCATGTTGCGTGCGCCACCCAGCGCGTCTTTCCAAATGGCCATGTCACGCTTGGTGACCCCTTCGACCGCGTCCAGCACGACCACCACCGCATCGGCCGCCGGAATGCATTCGTGGGTGAATTCGGGCTCGACCGTCAGCGCCGACAATCCGGGTGTATCGATCACCACCAGGCCGGCATCCAGCAACGGGTGGGGAAAATTGATGGAGGCATAACGCCAACATGGCACTTCAACCTGGCCCTGGTTGTTGTTTGAGTCTGAAAATGAATCCTGGTGCAGCCCCCAGGACAACGCGTCGGCCACACTGACGTGCCGTGTTTCGGCTAGTGCGGCGAATGCCGCCGTCATGGATTCCGGGTTGTCAGCCTCAAAGGCAATAAACCGCCATGCGGCATCGTCCTGGTAAATGTCCTGAAAGCGTTGCGGTGTTTCGCGGGATTCAATCGGCAGCAACCTGAGTCCGGTGCGGCGGGATTGATCGAAGCGCACCTCGGTGATGCAGCGGGTGGCGCGGGCTTCGCCGGAGGGCAACAGGCGGCGGCCCAGATCCGCAAAAAACAGCGCATTGACCAGCTCAGACTTGCCCCGTCCTGCCTCGGCGACAAAAATAATGGTGATCGCCGCCGCGCGCACCGTGGCCTTGAGATCAGCCAATGTGGCCATCGCTTCATCATTGTTGTAGCCGTGATCGACCAAAAATTCCCTGACCCGCTCAATTTGCGCGCCCATGCCGTAACGCCACGATTGCAAATTGGCCAGTCGTTCTGTCAGGACGTGTTTGGAGGGCATGGGATGGAAGCCAAAGGGGCCGGTCGGCAGGCAGCGACAACAGCCACTGGATTATCGCTGACATTGTGCGCAAAAGTCGGTGCGGCGCTGCCCCTGGCGAATCACCCGGATCAGGCTGCCGCAAACCCGGCAAGGCGCACCATCCCGGCCATAAACCATGGCGTTGAGCTGGAAATAGCCAGGTTGACCGTCAACCTGGCGGTAGTCTCTCAGACTGGAGCCGCCCGCATCAATTGCGCGCGTCAGGGTTTCCCGGATTGCCGCCGCCAGTAATTCATAGCGGGGTCGGGATAGCCGCCCGGCGGCAGTGGTTGGCCGGATGCCGGCCAGAAACAACGCCTCCGCCGCATAAATATTGCCGACCCCAACCACCACATGGCTGTTCATGATGAATTCCTTGACACTGATGACACGACCGCGCGAAGCGGTGAACAAATGTCGGCCGTCAAAATCTTCGCCGAGCGGCTCGGGGCCGAGCGCCGCCAACAGCGGATGAACCGCTTGGGCACCCTTGATCCATAACATCGCGCCAAACCGGCGGGGGTCGTGATAGCGCACCAGGGTCTGGTTGCCCAACACAATGTCAACATGATCGTGCCGGGCGGGCGGGGTGGTGGCCGGGGTGGCGAAAAGTGCGCCGGACATGCCCAGGTGGCAGAGCAAATATCCCCCGCCGCTGGCTGCCTCCACATCCCACAATAAATATTTGCCACGGCGCAAAACACCGCCAACCACGCGCTTTTCGAGGGTTTTGGCGAGGTTGGGCGGGATCGGCCAGCGCAACCGGCGGTCGCGCACAATCACCCGCACAATTTCTTGGTTGACCACTGTCGGCAGGAGGCCGCGGCGGGTGGTTTCGACCTCGGGTAATTCTGGCATGGGGGGTGCCCGGAAAATAATGGGAAAGGATGATTTTGGCACGGCGGAATTATTGCCGTCTGCCCTGTGCGCAATTGCAGAATCGGCCGCGCTGATGCGCTATGATGGCGGCATGAAAACGACCAAAAATCAGGCGCTGGCCGACAATGGCATGCCGCATGCAACACTATGCTTCATTCACCTTGCAGCCGGCTTGCTGGCCGCCGCGTCCTTGCTGGGCTCGCAGGTGCTGTTGGCATCGACGCCGCCCAAACCAGCCAACGGTACGGGAGGTGCTGGAGGCGCGGGGGAAGTGTCAAAAGCCGCCAAGGCTTTGCCGCCCGTGGTCTCAAACAAACAGGCGCTGTACCAGTTTTTGATCTCTGAAATCGCCGGGCAGCGTGGCAACCCTGAACTTGCCGCCAGCGGCATGTTGGATTTGGCCGAACGCAGCCGCGATGTGCGGGTGGCACGCCGCGCTGCGGAAATTGCCTTTCAGTCGCGCCAGACCACCGAGGCAAGGGCAGCGTTGTTGTTGTGGCTGGATATTGAGCCCAATTCGGCAGTGGCCCGGCAGGCGCTTGGTGCCTTGCTGGTTATCCATGGGCCTCTTGACAAGGTTTTTGAAACCCTGGCGGCATGGCTGCGGGAAAAAAACGCAGAAAAGACCATTGCCCCGGTGCTGTTTGCGCAGTTGCCACACCTGTTGTCACGTTATCCTGACAAGCAAAAAACGGCAATGGCCGTGGCAGAATTTTTACTGCCGTACATGCACCTTGCGGAGGCGCATTATGCAAGTGGCATGACAGCATTCATGGCGGGCAATCGTTCCGCCGCGCTCGCCGGACTGGACATGGCATTGGCCATTCGGCCGCGTTTTTCACAGGCGGTGATCGCCAAGGCGCTGGTGGTGATCGGTGCGGGCGAAGGCAGAAGTGCGGCCGAAAAAAATGCCCGTCCGCGCGACAACAAACCAGAAGATGAAGCCGTGGCCGCAGAAATGTTGGCGGCGTATTTGAAACAATATCCTGACGCCACCGAAGTGCGCATTGCCCATGCCCGGATGTTGGTGGGAATGAAGGCGCTGCTGGAGGCGCGTGAATCATTTCGCCGCGCCGCGGGCGAGTCGCCGCTGGATGCGGAATTGCCTTACGCGGTCGGATTGATTTCCCTGCAAATCGAAGACTGGGCGGAGGCGGAAAAACAATTCACACGCACGCTTGCGTTGCGGCCCCGCGATACCAATCCGCTGTTTTTCAACCTGGCACTGGCGGCAGAGGGGAAAAAAGATTTTGAAACCGCAATGACCTGGTATCGACAAATCAACGATGGCGATTATTTTGTCAGCGCACGTCTGAAAATCGCCAATCACCTGGCGAAGCGTGACGGTTTTGAAGCGGGCCGGATTTTTTTGCGCGGGGAACAGCGTCTGCAGGAAGCACTGCTGGTCGCGGAGCCGGAAGCCGGCGCGACAGAATTTCGCATGCAGCCGACACAGTCGGCGCAGTTGGCCCAGTTGGCGCAGTTAATCATGGCGGAAGCACAAATGCTGCGCGGGCAGGGGAGTGCAGCGGCGCTGGAGGAGGCCTTCCAGGTGTTGACCGCTGCCCTGGTCAGGCAGCCTGAGTCGGTGGCACTGCGTTATGACCGTGCCATGGTGTCCGAAAAGCTGGATCGCCTGGACAACATGGAGCAGGACCTGCGGCTGGTGATCAAAGTCAAACCCGACCATGCCCACGCCTACAATGCGCTGGGCTATACCTTCGCGGATCGCGGCATCCGGCTGGATGACGCTTACCAGTTGATCCAGAAGGCGCTGAGCCTGGTACCGGGCGACCCGTTTATCCAGGACAGCCTGGGCTGGGCGCAATACAAAATGGGACGGCTTGATGATGCCTTGTCCACACTTGAAAAAGCCTACGCCATTCGCCGGGATCCGGAAATCGCGGCCCACCTCGGCGAGGTGATGTGGCGTGTCGGCAAACGCAGCGAAGCGCTGGCGTTGTGGCAAGACGCGTTGAAGGATTTTCCAGACAATGCACTGCTGATTGCGGTGATGGCGCGTCTTGGCCGTTAGCCGGTGGTAACGATGGCCGTGCCGAATTTTCCGAGCCGGATGATGCTGGCCGCGGTATCTGTCGTGATGCTGGGCTTGTCCGGCTGCGCCACGGACACCGCGAAAAATTTTGAACACATTGCGGCGGATGTGCCGCCGCCGCCGACATTTGCGGCACGGTTTGAATTGCGTGCTCGCCTCAGCGTGCGCACGGCCGACAAACTCGATGTGGTCAATATCCATTGGCGGCGCACGCCGCCGGACGAAACATTGAAAATTTCAACACCGTTCGGCACGCAGTTGGCCGAATTGGCGGCCGATCAACACGGCGCGGTCATGCGCCGCGCCGATCAGCCAAATACACCTGTGCGCGCCGTATCGGTCAGTGAACTGATGGCCGAGGGCATCGGTGTGCGGCTCGACACCGCCGATTTGGCGCGCTGGGTGCAGGGGTTTGATTTGCAGGGTGGCGAATTCACAAAAAAATGGGATGTAAAAGTGGAAAATTTCCGCATCATAAACGGCGCGCGCGTGGCTTCACGCCTCACCGCGGTTGCCGGTGACACCGTGGTGCGCGTGGTGATCGACGAATTTTGGGTGCGCTGATGCGTGACGGTGAATTTTTTGCGCCCGCCAAGCTGAATCTTTTTTTGCACGTCACCGGACGGCGTGCCGACGGCTATCATTTGTTGCAGTCCCTATTTGTTTTGCTTGATGTCGGCGACTGGCTGTCGATTGCCGTGCGTGATGACGGGGTGGTGAGGCGGCGCAACCCTGTTGCAGGCATAGCCGAGGACAATGATTTGTCGATCCGCGCGGCGCGGGCGTTGCAAACCGCAACAAACGGCACGCTGGGCGCGGACATTGGCCTCACCAAGGTGATACCGACCGGTGCGGGGCTGGGTGGCGGCAGTGCGGATGCGGCGAGCGTGCTGCTCGCCCTCAACCGGCTGTGGAAGCTGCATCTTCCCAATCAAAAACTGCGCGAAATCGGCCTTTCCCTGGGGGCGGACGTGCCGTTTTTCTTGTTCGGCAGGCCAGCCTTTGCCGAGGGGGTTGGCGAGGTGCTGACGCCCCTGCCGGTACCCTGCTGGTGGTATGTGGTGTTGACCCCGGATTGCCATGTGCCCACCCCTTTTGTATTCAGCCAGCCGGATTTGACAAGAACCACGCCACCAGTCAAAATAGCAGACTTTTCACAGGGTGCGTTGGTTGGATTGGCCGCCGCCCTGATGGAAACCAGAAATGATTTGCAGGCAGTGGTGTTGAAGGCGTTTCCAGCGGTCGCGGCAAGTCTTGCGGCGTTGTCCGGGGTATCCAAAAAATCAGTGTTTGGTGCGCGGATGACCGGCTCCGGGGCGGGTGTATTCGCGGCCTTTGTGGCCGAGCAGGATGCACGCGATGCGTGGGATGCGCTGCAACAGCTTTCGCCTGACACCAATGGCATTGCAAAAGGATTCGCAAAAGGATTTGTCGCGCGGGGATTGGATCAACATCCGCTGCTTGCGTGACTGAAACGTAAAATGGCATCTTGAGCCGTATTTTGCGTGCTGAAAAATTGGGGAGTCGCCAAGTGGTAAGGCACCGGATTTTGATTCCGGCATTCGTAGGTTCGATCCCTACCTCCCCAGCCAGATTTCAGATTTCAGATTTGGTGTGGTGTTGTCCTGTGGCGTAATTGTCCGCTCGGCAACATCATGCGTAGTTGCTTATTCCAACCGTGAGAATGAGGCACTGCTGTGGTGTTTGATAATTTAAGTGTGTTCGCCGGAAGCGCGAACCCGAAGCTCGCGCGGGATACCGCCAAGCTGCTGGGTACGCAACTTGGGCGCGCCAAAGTCGCCAAATTCAGCGACGGCGAAGTGATGGTGGAAATTCTTGAAAACGTCCGGGGCAAGGACGCGTTCATTTTGCAATCGACGTGTGCGCCGACCAATGACAATCTGATGGAAATCATGGTCATGGCGGATGCGCTGAAGCGTTCCAGCGCCGCCCGCATCACAGCCGTCATTCCATATTTTGGTTATGCCCGCCAGGATCGCCGTCCGCGTTCGGCAAGGGTGGCGATTTCGGCCAAGGTGGTGGCCAACATGTTGACCGGCGCGGGTGTGGACCGGGTGCTGACCATGGATTTGCATGCCGACCAGATCCAGGGGTTTTTTGACATACCCGTGGACAATATTTACGCCACACCGATTTTGCTGGGCGATGTTTGGAAGCATGATTACCAGAATTTGATTGTGGTCTCGCCGGATGTCGGCGGGGTGGTGCGGGCAAGGGCGATTGCGAAACAACTGGACGCGGAACTGGCCATCATTGACAAGCGCCGCCCGCGCGCCAATGTGTCGATGGTGATGAATATCATCGGTGATGTGAGCGGGCACACCTGCCTCATCATGGACGATATTGTTGATACCGCCGGCACCCTGACTGAGGCTGCAAAAGCATTGAAGGATCGTGGCGCGGACAAGGTGGTGGCGTACTGTACCCATCCGGTTTTGTCGGGCCCGGCGCTGGAGAGGCTGGAAAATTCGGAGATTGACGAGCTGGTGGTGACCGACACCATCCCGTTGAAGCCGGAAGCATTGGCGTGTAAAAAACTGCGCCAAATCAGCACGGCGGAGTTGTTGGCCGAAACCATCCGGCGCATTGCCGAGGGCGGCTCGGTGAGCTCGTTGTTTTCCGAATAGATTTTCGGCAGGTCAAAATTTCGACCTGTCATTGCAACAAACCATTTGGTCGCGAATGGTTTTTTTAACTGGAGTTAAATCATGAAAATAGCATTGAAAGCAACATCGCGCAGCGTACAGGGCACGGGTGCGAGCCGCCGCCTACGTCGCGCGGACAAGGTTCCCGGCATTGTTTACGGCGGAGGCAAGGATGCCGCCGTG
>JANPNJ010000078.1:0-7416 GCA_031427395.1 Burkholderiales bacterium | reverse complement strand
GGCAATGGCACGCGCCAGCAGGGTTTTGCCGGTGCCGGGCGAGCCCACCATCAACACGCCGCGCGGAATGCGCCCGCCGAGTTTCTGGAATTTGGTCGGGTCGCGCAGGAAGTCCACCAACTCACCGACTTCCTCTTTGGCTTCGTCAACACCGGCGACATCGGCAAAGGTGATCGGGTTGGTGTTTTCATCGAGCATGCGCGCGCGGCTCTTGCCGAATGAAAACGCGCCGCCTTTGCCGCCACCCTGCATTTGCCGCATGAAATAAATCCACACGCCGATCAACAACAGCACCGGGAAGGCGGAGATGAACATCTGCAGCAGGAATGATTGCTCGTCTGGCGGACGCGCCTCGATTTTCACGCCGGACTTGAGCAGGTCGTCGATGGTGTAAATGCTCGGCGGCAGGTAAACCGTGTAGGTTTTGTTTTCGCGGGTGACCACGCGGCCAACCTTGGGGCCCTCCTCTTTGTAGGAGACGATATTGCCGCCTTTGGCCTCGCTCATCATGGTGGAATAGTCCATGACCTCACGCGGCGTGTTGCGCCCGGTGATCTGCATGAACACCATCATCAGCACAATGCCGACCACCAGCCAAACGCCGATACCCTTGATCCAGTTATTGTTCACGCTATGGTTCCTGTCATACCCGCATGACGCGGGACGTTGATTTTACTCTGAAACGACTTTTGACTCTTTATTGAACCGATACAAGGGAGATACATGGCGTTGTGCCAATCAAGCCGTCATGTTGGCTGGGATTTCAAGCCCCTGCCAAACAAATACACCTCGCGGCTTTCGTCGCGTGATGAATCGGGCTTTTTGGTGACCACCTTCTGAAAATTGTCGCGCATCAGCTTCACAAACGGCTCAAATCCATCGCCCTGAAACACCTTGACCAGAAAACAGCCGTTTGGTTTCAGGAATTTCACCGCAAAATCCAGCGCCAGCTCGCCCAGCGCATACATGCGCGCCTGATCGGTCAACACGATACCTGTCAGATTGGGGGCCATATCAGAAATCACAAGGTCAACCGGCTTGTTTTCAATGGCCGCGACCACGGCGTTGAGCCCGGCATCGAGTGAAAAATCCGCTTCAATGAAAAACACATGCTCTATCGACTCCATCGGCAGCATGTCAATGGCAATGACCTTGCCGCCGCCTTTGCCGCCGACCTTCTTGATGGACAATTGTGACCAACTGCCGGGTGCGGAGCCCAGATCCACCACGATTGCGCCGGGCTTGAGCAATTTTTCGGCGTCGTCGATTTCCTGCAATTTGAAAACCGAACGCGAGCGATAACCCTGTTCATTGGCTTTTTTGACGTACATGTCCGAAAGGTGGCGGCGGAGCCAGTCACGGCTGTTTTTGGGGCGGGCGTTGGACATGTGGGGGCACTTAAGGAATGGGTCGTTATAATGACGCCATGAAAATAGAATTATCCCCCATCGCGCGCCAGGCGCTCAAAGCCCGTGCCCACAGCCTCGATCCATTGGTGACCATCGGCGACAAAGGCCTCTCCGCCAGTGTGATCCGCGAAATCGACCGTACCCTCAAAGCGCACGAGTTGATCAAAATCCGCATCAATGCCGAAGATCGTGACGAGCGTGCGGCGGCGATGGAAAAAATCTGTCAGGCGCTGATCGCCGCACCGGTGCAAATCATCGGCAAAACCCTGGTGGTGTGGCGTGAAAATCCGGAAAAAGTGAAAGAACGCGCCAAGGCCGCGCTGCCACCGCAAGTGCGCAAAGGCCCGCGCCTGACCAAACACCAGGAAGAAATGATTGCTTCCGGGCAACAAAAGCCCAAGGTGAAGCGGCGGCCGCGTTTGAATTGAAAGTCGTGATGGGAGGCGGCGCTTGGGGTGGTTGTGCCTGAAGACGCTTGTAGATAGGCGAAATTACCAATTTCACTTCAACGCAAACGCTTTCAACTTCTTTTTCACCGCCACATTCTTCAGCCGCACATACTTCGGCAGGCCGTTTTCGTAGGGTGGATAGGCTTCCCCGGCAATCAACGGCTGCAAATAATTGCGGCATTTCTGGGTGATGTGAAAGCCGTCGGCGGTAATGAAATCGCGCGGCATTTTTTTCTCATGGTTGGCGACTTTGTCCAATGGCGCGGGCACAATTTCCCATTGGTATGGCTTGCCGGAAATGCGTTTGATCGCGGGCATGACGCCGTTCATGCCTTTGACGGCGAATTCCACGGCCGCCTTGCCCAAGGCATAGGTTTGCGCCACGTCAGTTTTTGAGGCGATGTGGCGGCCGGCGCGCTGCAAATAATCGGCCACCGCCCAGTGGTATTTCAAGCCCAGTTCGCGTTTGACCAAGGCGGCGATATAGGGGGCGACCCCACCCAGTTGCACATGGCCAAAGGCATCCACCAGCCCGGATTCGGAGACAAATTTGCCGTCCGCGCCTTTGATGCCTTCCGACACACCGATGGCGCAGTAGCCGTATTTTTTGACGGTGGCATCAACCTTGGCGATGAATTTTTTGGCATCGAACACCACTTCGGGAAACAAAATAATGTGTGGTGCCTGCGAGGCATCGTTGGCGGCCAGGCCGGTGGCGGCGGCGATCCAGCCGGCGTGGCGGCCCATGACTTCAAACACAAACACCTTGGTGGAGGTTTTGGCCATTGAGGCCACATCCAGCCCGGCTTCCAGCATCGACACCGCGACGTATTTGGCCACCGAGCCAAAGCCGGGTGAACAATCGGTGATTGGCAAATCGTTGTCCACGGTTTTTGGCACATGCACGGCGATGAGCGGGTAACCCATTGACTCGGACAATTGGGAAATTTTCAGGCAGGTGTCGGCGGAGTCCCCGCCGCCGTTGTAGAAAAAATAACCGATGTCATGCGCTTTGAAAACCGCAATCAGGCGCTCGTATTCGCGGCGGTTTTGCGCAATGGATTTTAATTTGAAGCGGCAGGAGCCAAACGCCCCGGCGGGCGTGTGCCCGAGCGCCTTGATATTGGCGGGCGGCTCAAGGGAGGTATCGATCAAATCCTCGGTGAGTGCGCCGATGATGCCGTTGCGTCCGGCATAGACCTTGCCGATTTTTTTGGGATATTTGCGCGCGGTTTCAATCACCGCCTGGGCGGAGACATTGATGACGGCGGTGACGCCGCCCGATTGGGCGTAGAAGGCATTGCGCAGTGCCGATATTTTCTTCATTGCTGTCCTGCCTAATCCAAAACTTAAGTCAATGCGGCAAAAATCTGATCGCGGATCTCGTCCATTTTGCCCACCCCTTGGATGCAGACATACTTCGGCGCGCCTTTGACACCGCTTGCCGCCCAATCGCCATAGTAGTCGATCAATGGTTTGGTTTGCTCGTGATACACCGCCAGGCGTTTTTTCACGGTCGCTTCTTCGTCGTCAACCCGCTGGATCAGCTCTTCGCCGGTCACATCGTCACGGCCCGCGACTTTTGGCGGATTGTATTTCACATGGTAGGTGCGCCCCGACGCGGGATGCAGACGCCGACCAGACATGCGGTCAATGATCTCGGCGTCATCCACGGCGATTTCCACCACGTAGTCGAGGTCAACGCCCGCCGCCTTCATGGCATCGGCCTGAGGGATGGTGCGCGGAAAACCGTCGAACATGAAACCGTTGGCGCAATCGGCTTCTTTGATGCGCTCTTTCACCAGACCGATGATGATGTCATCGGACACCAGCGCACCCGAATCCATGACTTTTTTTGCCGCCAGCCCCATCGGCGTGCCGGCCTTGACGGCGGCGCGCAGCATGTCACCGGTGGAGATTTGCGGGATGCCGAATTTCTCCTTGATGAAAGTCGCCTGAGTGCCTTTGCCGGCACCTGGCCCGCCCAAGAGTATCAATCGCATAGCTGGCCTTTGTAATTATTTTTCATGGGAAATTGATTTTACCCGAAGCTACCCCAACGACTGTGCAAATTGCGCCCTCACCCGTGCTAAATCCTCAGGGGTATCCACGCCGGCAGCGATGTCGCCATGCCAAGGTAAAACCGCGATGCGAAAGCCGTGATGCAGCGCCCGCAACTGCTCCAGCGCCTCCCACTGCTCATTGGGCGCGGGCACCAGCGTGGCAAAGCGCCGCAAAAAATGCACCCGGTAGGCATAAATGCCGATGTGTCTCTGCGCGGCAAACTCAACCGGCAGGCGGGACGGATCAACCGCGAAGGCATCGCGTGCATGGGGAATCGGCGCGCGGCTGAAGTACAGGGCAAATTGATTGGCGTCGGTCACCACTTTGACCACGTTTGGATTGAAAAAATCCGCCGCCAAGCGGATGTGATGCGACGCGGTGGCGATGGCCGCCGTTGGTGTGGCGTTGAGCAACGCCGCCACGTCATGTATCAGTTGCGGGGCAATCAACGGCTCGTCGCCTTGCACATTGACCACAATGGCATCATCATTAAGTTGCAGGGTGTTGACAACCTCGGCCAGCCTGTCGGTGCCGGTGGGGTGTGAGGTTGCGGTCAGCATGGCCTCCACGCCGTGCGCCACACAGGCCTGGATCACATCGGCGTGATCCGCCGCCACCATCACCCGGCTGGCACCGGCTGCGCGTGCCTGTGCGGCCACCCGCACCACCATCGGCTCACCGCCGATGTCGGCCAGAGGCTTGTTCGGCAGGCGAGTGGATTTGAGCCTGGCGGGAATGATGCAAATGAAGTCAGACAAAATTTTTCCGTTTTTTCTGCTTTTTTCTGTGCGCTATTTGCGTTCTTCGTCCGTGCCCAATGCACGCGCCTCATCAACCAGCATGACCGGAATGCCATCTTTGATCGGGTAGGCCAGCCGCGCCGACCAGGAAATCAATTCGCGCTTGTCGGCCGACATCACCAGCGGTCCCTTGGTCAGCGGGCACACCAGAATCTCAAGCAGCTTGGGGTCGAGTGACATGATCAACTTTTTTTCGGATGAATTGGTAAAACGCCTCGGGCAACAAAGCGTCGATGTGCATCGCCCACATGCGGCCATCGGCAAAGTCGGCACATTTTACCGCGTCCTTTTCGGTCATCAATATGATGTCGGCATCGATTGTGGAAAAATTCTCGCGTGCAAACGCATGGTGGTCGGCAAAGGCATGGCGCGAGGTCAGGGTAAAGCCAAGTCGTGCAAGGTGGTCAAAGTAACGTTGCGGATGGCCGATGCCTGCAACGGCCGCCACCCGCTTGCCGCGACTGGTTTCAAGCATGGCGGCGGGCAATGCCAAACCTGCACCTTCGAGCGAGACAAACGATTCATTGCCGTAGTGCATCTCAAACACCGGTCTGCCAGTGGCGTGCAAAATATTTGGCAAAGTGTCCAGCCCATGCGCAGTTTGCGGCATTTTTGCCCCAAACTGCCCGTCGATATTGGTGTTATTCAATACAATGCAATCCACACTGTGCAATCGTGACGGCGCTTCACGCAGGGGCCCGGCCGGCAGCAGGCAGCCGTTGCCAAAGCCACGCGAGCCATCCACCACCGCGATTTCCACATCACGCGCCAGTGCCTGGTGTTGCAAGCCGTCGTCGCTGATCACCACGTTTGTCTGCGGATGGCCAGCGAGCAGCGCCTGCACGGCGGCGGCGCGACGGGCATCGGCCACCACCGGCACACCACTCCTTCGCGTGAGCAGCAAGGCTTCATCACTCATGCCGGCACCAGGCCTCTGATAACCGCGCGTGACGATCCCCGGTGTGTCGCCGGCGTCTGTGAAAAACCGGCTCAATGCCAACACCAATGGTGTTTTGCCGGTGCCGCCGACACTGATATTGCCCACCACCACCACCGGCACGGGCACACGATAACGCCGCAACACGCCGGCGGCATAGAGCGCGCGCCGCATGGCCGCAAGGGCAGCGAACAACCATGACAGCGGACGCAGCACCATCTGCCACGCCGAGCCGCGCTGCCATTCACGCAAAAAAAATTGTTCCAGTTGCGGGCGCGGCGGCATGTCAGTCACGCCTCTCGTGATCTGGTGGCACGGACAAAATGGCGGACTATTTGCCGGCCTTGGTTTGGGTGGTGAAGGAAATCTTGGTGTAGCCCACCACCCGTGCCGCCTCCATCACATTCACCACCGCCTGGTGGGTGGCACCGGCATCGGCGCCGATGGCGATCACCGGGTCTTTCAATTGCCCGGCTGCGGCTGCTTCCTTGAGTGCATTGGCAAACTGCGGGATGCCGTTGAAATTCACCGACACATTGTTGATGGCGTATTTGCCGCTGGCATCCACCGCGATATTGAGCACCTGCGGGCGCTCCGGCGCTTTTTCGGCGGAGGCCTCCGGCAGATTGATTTGCAGTTCCGCGTATTTGGAATAGGTGGTGGTGACCATCACAAAAATCAGAATCACCAGCAGCAAGTCTATGAGCGGGATGAAGTTAATTTCCGGCTCCTCGCGGCTGCGGCCACGGCGAAAATTCATGAACGCTCTCCGTGCAGGGTTTCAACCAGCTTGATGCCCTGCTGCTCCATATCGACCACCATCACATCGACCTTGCCGCGGAAATGCCGGTAAAAAATCAGCGCCGGCACGGCCACGGCGATGCCTGCGGCGGTGTTGTACAGCGCCACCGAAATTCCGTGCGCCAATTGCGCCGGATTTTGTCCCTGCGGCCCGGATGCGCCAAAAATTTCGATCATCCCAATGACGGTGCCGAACAATCCCAGCAAAGGTGCCACGGTGGCAATGGTGCCCAGCCCCGTGAGGAAACGCTCCATTTCAACCATCACCGCGCGACCGGATTCTTCCATGGATTCTTTCATCACGTCGCGGGTGGACGCCACGTTTGCCAGCCCCGCCGCAAACACCCGCCCCAGAAAAGAATTGGCGTTGAGCTTGGCCAGCAACTCGGATGACGCGCCCTGCAATCGATAGGCATCCACCGTATCGGCGAATAAATTCGGCGGCAAAACAGTCTTGCGACGCAACGTCCAGAAGCGCTCGCCGATGATGGCAAAACAAATCACCGAACACAAAATAATGAGCCAGATGGTCCAGCCTGCCGCTTGAATGATCGATAACAAAGTGGTCTCCAGAAAGGCGTTGCGCAATTGACCCAAGTTTAACGTATCCACTTTGCGACGCGGCATGGTTGCTGGCCACGCCCAGCCTGCAGTGGTATCGGGCAAAACCCAAGCAGGATGGGCGATTTGAGAGACCGTCAAGATTGACGCGGTGTTTCAGGCTGTTCTTTATGGAAATGCCAGTGTTTACTTATTACTTTACAGTCTGTGACATTTCATCCACAACTACTGTGGATAACTCTGTGCATAGCGACGGGGAAATGATGCTAAGTCTCGAAACCATAACGGTTTTTTCCGTTCCGCCTAATTTTTAACCTCTAAAATAATGCCTTATTTTCAATGACTTACGATTTATTGCTGCCTCGTTGCCCGCCATGGTAAGCAATCATCCGCAG
>JANPNJ010000077.1:0-2700 GCA_031427395.1 Burkholderiales bacterium | reverse complement strand
GGCGCTGGACAATTGGATCGATGAACTGCTCGCTAATCTGGCGCTCACCGACAAGGCCGACAAAAATATGCGGCAGCTTTCCGGCGGCATGAAGCGGCGGGTGCTGGTCGCGCAGGCACTGGTACACCGCCCGCCGGTGATTGTGCTCGACGAGCCGACGGCTGGCGTGGATGTCGAACTGCGGCAATCGTTGTGGACATTCATCCGCGGCCTCAACCAACAGGGGCACACCATTTTGCTGACCACCCATTACCTGGAGGAAGCGCAGCAGCTTTGCAGCCGCATCGCCATGATGAAGGCCGGCAGGATTGTGGCGCTGGACCGCACCGACAATTTGCTGAACGCGTTTTCCGAGCGGGTGCTGAAAGTCAAATTGGCCGGTGCATTGCCGCCTGCATTGGCGACGCAAGCCATGCATACCGAGGGCGGCCAGCAATGGCATCAATTCGCCATTCACGAATACACCGATGTCGAGCGTTATCTGGCGGCGCTGCGGGAAGGCGGCGCGGTCATCAGCGAGATGCTGGTGTCGGAGCCTGATCTGGAGGAAGTGTTCTTGAAAGTGATGCACAAATGATTGGCTTTCGCACTCTGCTGGTCAAGGAAATCCTGCGCTTTTACAAAGTGGGATTCCAGACGGTGGCTTCGCCCGTGCTGACGGCCATTTTATATTTGCTGATTTTTTCGCACGTCATGGCAACCAGCAACGCGGCTTTTCCGGGCGTGACGTATGCGCAATTTTTGATTCCGGGCCTCGCCATGATGTCGATGCTGCAAAACGCCTTTGCCAATACCTCGTCGTCGCTCATCCAATCCAAAATCACCGGCAACATTTTGTTTATCCTGCTGCCGCCGCTGTCCCACTGGAATTTTTTCGGCGCCTATGTGCTGGCCGCGATGGTGCGTGCGCTGGCGGTGGGGCTTGGCGTGTTTCTGGTGGGCATTGTGCTGGCCGACATTCCGGTTCACAACGCCCTGTGGATTGTCACCTTCGCCATACTTGCCAGCGCCCTGCTGGGCGCGCTGGGCATGATCGCCGGTCTGTGGGCGGACAAATTCGACCAAATGGCTGCGTTCCAGAATTTCATCATCATGCCGCTGACGTTTTTGTCGGGGGTTTTTTATTCGATTCATTCGCTGCCGCCGTTCTGGCAGGTGTTTTCGCATCTCAATCCGTTTTTCTACATGATTGACGGATTTCGCTACGGCTTTTTTGGCAAATCCGATGTGTCGGTCTGGGTCAGCCTCGGTGTCACCGGTTTTTCATTTTTGTGCCTCTCGGTGTTCACCCTTCACCTGTTAAAATCGGGTTACAAGTTGCGGCATTAAACATTCTTTCTTCATACCGGTCACGCCACCATGGTCACCCCTGCCCAAATCCACGGCTATTTACACGACAATCTCGACTGCCTGCATCTCGAAGTTGACGGCGACGGCGCACACTTCCAGGCGGTGATTGTTTCCAACGCCTTCGACGGCAAATCGCGGGTGGCGCGCCACCAGATTGTTTATGTGGCGCTCGGCGACAGGATGCGCGAGGAGATTCACGCGCTGTCGATGAAAACCCTGACCCCCGCCGAATGGCAAGCCGCGCAAGTCGTGCAAGACGTGAACGACGCCGCATAGTTTTTTTTCAAGGAAGAAAATGCAAAAACTTAAAATCCGTGGCGGCAAACCGCTCAACGGAACCGTGCGTATTTCAGGCGCCAAGAATGCCGCGCTACCGATCATTGCCGCCTCGTTGTTGAGTGCGAAACCGCTGACGCTGACGAACGTGCCACAATTGAACGACATAGGAACAATGTTAAAACTGCTCGCGCAAATGGGCGTGATGGCCTGGCGCGACGGCGAGCAATTGACACTCGACGCCGCCGCCATTGCCGAAAAAGTGGCGCCCTATGATTTGGTCAAGACCATGCGCGCTTCCATTCTGGTGCTGGGGCCGTTGCTGGCGCGTTTTGGCGAGGCCAAGGTGTCGCTGCCGGGCGGTTGTGCCATTGGTGCGCGGCCGGTCGATCTGCACATCAAGGGGCTGGAGGCGATGGGTGCGCGCATTACGATTGAGGCCGGCTACATTCTGGCCTCGGTGAAAAAATTGCGCGGCGCGCGCATCCTGCTGGAAACCGTGACTGTCACCGGCACGGAAAATTTGATGATGGCCGCGTGTCTGGCAGAGGGCACCACGGTGCTGGAAAACGCCGCGCGCGAGCCGGAGGTGGTGGATCTGGCGCTGTGCCTGATTGCCATGGGTGCCAATATCACCGGCCACGGCTCCGACACCATCACCATTGTCGGCGTGGAAAAACTTCATGGCGCGAATTACGCGGTGATGCCGGATCGCATCGAAACCGGCACGTTTTTGGTGGCGGTGGCGGCCACCGGTGGTGATGTCACGCTCACCCACACTGCAGCCAAAACCCTCGATGCCGTGATCGACCGCCTGCGTGAGGCCGGTGCGGCCATCACCGTCACCGATCACGCCATGCACATTGTCGCCAACAAAAGGCCTGCCGCCATCAGCCTCAAAACCGCGCCCTACCCGGCGTTTCCCACCGACATGCAGGCACAATTCATCGCCCTCAACTGCATCGCCACCGGCACCGCTATTGTTACCGAAACCATTTTTGAAAATCGTTTCATGCATGTGCAGGAATTGGTCAGGCTGGGTGCCAAGATCGACATCGAAGGCAACACCGCCAT
>JANPNJ010000076.1:0-1554 GCA_031427395.1 Burkholderiales bacterium | reverse complement strand
ACGACCCGATTGGGATTGCCGGGTTCGAACTGGACATCCAGCGTGGTGCCCGCGCGTACGCGAACCCACGATTGCCCGCCATCGGTCGAACGGTAAATGCCGCCGCCATTGCCCGCCAGCAAAATATTCGGATTGCCGCTGTGCACCGCAATGCGATTGGTGGTGACCCAATCCGCGCCGCTGGCATTGATCGCGGTGTCGGTCGAGGTCGCCGGCAACAGATTCCAGGTCACCCCGCCGTCGGTGCTTTTCATGATGCCCACACCCACAAAGCCGCCAAAACTCTCGCCGGTGCCGGCATATACATTGTTCGGGTTGATTGGGTCGATCGCCATGCAGCCGATGGCCAAATTGCCGCTGAAATCGGCGATGGGTGTGATGGTCTGGCCGGCGTTGGTGGTCAGCCAAATGCCGCCGGTGGCCGCGCCGATAAAAAAACGATTGCTGTTGCGCGGGTCAAACACAATGGCGCGGATGCGTCCGCCGACATTGCCGGGTCCCAGATACGTCCAGTTGTTTTGGCGTATGCCGGCCGCCTTGGCCAAGCCGTTGATATTGTCGGTGGCCAACTGTTTGCGCTTGATGTCCGCCTGCAATTTTTGCGTGGAGGTAGGTAACTTGTCTTGGTCGTCGGCATCCCATGTGCGGATGTATTCCTTGGACGGGGCACGCATTTGTCTGCGGATGGGGCTGCGCAGACTAGTGCGATAGGCGAGCATGGTTTGGTTGCGCTCGTCCCACGACATGGCGCATATGCCGACATTGTCCTTGCCGCTCAATTCCTTCAATTTGCCCAGCATGAAATCATTCATGTCGAGGGTCTTGGCGACCTCGGTGTCGGTACGTTTGCCCAGGGTCTGGCAAAAATCGGCGGACGACGCCATTTTTTCCACTGCGGGCTTGTCTAGCTGCGCACAGCCGGCAAAGAAGATAAGAAAAAGTGCACAAATGTGTTTTGCCGGGACGGTCATTTTTGGCTCACGGGAAGGCGTTGATGGGGCATTCTAGCGTGATATGAAAATCAGTTTCCCCAGCCACAAATTGGCTGCCGCACAACCCTACAACAACACCCGCTCAATCCCGCCATGGTTGGCCTTGTCAACAAACTCGCGCATCCAGTTTGGTCCCAGCACATGTTTGGCGATTTCGACGACGATGTAGTCGGCCTGCGTGCCGCTGTCGTTGTCAAAGCGTGACAGACCCTGCAAACACGACGGGCAGGAGGTGAGGATTTTCACCTTGCCCTGAAAGCCGTCCGCGCGTATTTTGTCCGCGCCTTTTTTCATTTCCTCTTCCTTGCGAAAGCGCACTTGGGTGGACACGTCCGGGCGGGTGACGGCCAGCGTGCCAGATTCACCGCAGCAGCGGGTGTTTTCATCGACCGGGTTGTCGCCCATCAATTCACTGACGACCTTCATCGGCTGGTAGGTTTTCATCGGGCTGTGGCAGGGGTCGTGGTACATGTAGCGCACCCCTGTCACGCCTTCCAGCTTGATTTGTTTTTCGAGCAAAAATTCGTGGATGTCGAGCAGGCGGCAGCCGGGGAATATTTTT
>JANPNJ010000075.1:0-7389 GCA_031427395.1 Burkholderiales bacterium | reverse complement strand
ACGTCTACTCCAAGTGACACACCAACGTCTACTCCAAGTGCCACACCAACGTCTAGTCCATCGCGGCATTGCTTTCGGCAGGCTTGGGTGTACTGGCGATTTCCACGGTTGGTTACGCGCAACTGTCCGCCGCTGACCTGGCCAAACTCGGTACCACCCTGACCCCGATGGGCGCAGAAAAAGCCGCGAATGCGGCTGGAACCATTCCCGCATGGGATGGTGGTTTGACACGTGTGCCGACCGGGATAACGCACAAGGCACACGGACATTACCCCGACCCATTCACCGCTGACAAACCCCAGTTCACCATCAACGCCGCCAACATGGAGCGCTACAAGGACAATTTGTCCCCCGGCCAGATGGCAATGTTGAAGCAATACCCCAATTACAAATTGCCGGTGTACCAAACCCGCCGCACGGCTGCTTATCCCGAAGCGCATTACCGTGAAACCAAGGACTGCGCGGGCAAGGCCAAGCTCTCTACTGGTGGCAATGGTGTGACCGGTTGTACGGGCGGCACACCGTTCCCGATTCCAAAAAACGGCCTGGAAGCCATTTGGAACATGCAGTTGCACTACAAGGGCGATACCTTCGCGCAGCACTGGGCGCAGGCCGCAGTCACCGCCTCAGGTGACTATGCGTTGGTCAAATTTGAATACGAGTACGATTTGGCATACGGCAATCTGGGCAAGACTCCTGCCCAGCGCGAGCCCAACCTCATCCTCAATTATCTGCAGGAAGTGACTGCGCCCGCGCGTCTGGCCGGGCAGATTTTGCTGGTCAAGGAAACCGTGGATCAGGCCAAAGAGCCGCGCTCGGCGTGGACTTATAACCCCGGCCAACGCCGGGTGCGTCTCGCCCCGAATGTCGCCTACGACAATCCCGGCACGGCGGCGGATGGCCTGCGCACCAACGATGACTTTGGCATGTTCAACGGCGCGACCGATCGTTATGATTGGACGCTGGTCGGCAAAAAAGAAATGTACATTCCGTACAATTCCTATCGCATGACCGATCCGAAGCTGAAATATTCGGAATTGCTCAAAGCCGGACATTTGAACCAGGATTTGACACGTTACGAATTGCACCGTGTATGGGTGGTGGATGCCAAATTGAAGGCCGGCACCTCGCACATCTATTCGCGCCGCACTTTCTATATTGACGAAGATTCGTGGAATGTCATTTTGATCGACTAATATGATGGCCGCGGCCAGCTCTGGCGCTTTGCCGAGATGCTCAGCGAAAATTGGTACAACATTCCCATGTGGTTTGGCACCGTTGAAGTCCATCATGACTTGCAATCACGTCGTTATCTGGCAATGGGATTGCGTTCAGAGGAAAGCAAGATTTACGAGCCAATCAAGCGCACCGCCGCCGACTACACCCCGCAAAGCCTGCGCGGACAGGGCACGCGATAATCGCGTTTGAACAACGGATCGGTGGATTCATCCGGTATTGAATATAAGCGGGGACAACATTCCATATGTTGTCCCCGTTTTTTTTTGCGGGGTGAGTTCTCCCCGTCATGTGTTTTCACAAGGGCAAAGTCCGCCATGAAATCTTCCTCTGCGCGCAGCCGCTACCTGTCAATTTTCGTGTTCGCTGCCACCTGCACCATCTGCGCCATCACGTTCCCATTGGCCGCACAGATCAACCCCGCCATCATGCCGAGCGCGGGGCCGCTGGCCAAACAATCGGTCTCGCGCCTGTTGCTGACCGATGTGGTGCGCGCCGACAAGCGTCTTGTCGCGGTGGGTGATCGCGGCTATATCGTGTATTCCGACAACGACGGCCAGGACTGGGCGCGCGCCAAAACCCCCGCCAATCTGCCGCTGCTCAACGGGGTTTATTTTTCTGACGCCAACACCGCCTGGGCGGTCGGCCATGATTCGGTGATCCTGAAATCCACTGATCAGGGGCGTGAATGGGTGCAGGTTCATGCCGCCGCCAAGGATGCGCGGGCGCTGATGGATGTTGTTTTCACGGATGCCAACACTGGTTTTGCGGTGGGGGCATACGGTGCGTTTTACGAGACCACTAATGCCGGCAAAACATGGGCGTCGCGCAAAATCATTGCGCCTGTCAAGGCCGCGGCGGCGGTCAAACCAGTGGCAAAAGCCGTGCGCGGCGAGCGCGGCGCGGGAAAAGCGCGGGAGATGGCCGACGATGACGAAAAATCCGCAGACGAAGACCGCCACCTGAATGCCATTATCAGGCTCAAGGGTCAGCACCTGTTCATCGCCGGTGAGGCAGGTACGCTGATGTCATCAATGGACAACGGCAAAACCTGGGCACGCCTCACCTCGCCGTACAAAGGTTCATTTTTTGGTGCGCTCGCAGCCAAAGACGGCGCGGTGATTATTTTTGGCCTGCGCGGCAATGTTTTCCGCTCGGCCGACCCCGGCCTGAAATCATGGAAACCCATCCCAACCCATACCAAAGCCTCGATCATGGGTGCGGCCAAACTGACTGATGGTGCCATTGCGCTGGCGGGGTTGGCCGGCACGGTGCTGCTGTCAAAGGATGACGGCAAAACCTTTGCGCCGCTGGCCAGCGGCACCACCAAGCCCCTGGCCGCACCCGTGGCGGGCGCGGGAAATGAATTGCTGGTGGTGGGCGAATCCGGCGCGCGCAATGTGTCTCTGACCGCCACTGTCGCAAAAAAATAATCACTTCGCAGCCAACCGACCCGACGCCACCATGAACCTGCAAAAACTCATTCTGAAATTTTCCGCGCTCATTTTCAACCACCGCAAAGTGTGGCTGATCGTGTTTGCATTGATGACCCTGGGCTTTGCATTTTCGGCAAACCAATTGCGGGTGGATGCCGGCTTCAACAAAATGGTGCCGCTGAAACACCCGTACATGAAAGTGTACAAAGAATACGAAACCGTTTTTGGCGGTGCCAACCGGGTGGCCATCGCGCTGGTGCAAAAGCAGGGCGATATTTACAATCAGGAATTCATGGCCAAGTTGAAAAACCTGACCAATGATGTGTTTTTGCTCAATGGGGTGGATCGTCCGTCTGTCAAATCACTGTTCACGCCCAACACGCGTTTTATCGAAGTCGTCGAAGAAGGCTTCGCCGGCGGCAATGTGGTGCCGGCAACATTCCAGGGCAGTGACGAGGATCTGAAAACCGTCCGCGGCAACGTACAAAAATCCAACGAGATCGGCCGCACCGTGGCCTCCGACTTTTCCGGCGCATTGGTGTCGGCGGGCTTGCTGGAGTTCGACCCCAGCAGCGGCAAAAAGCTGAATTATTTTGAAGTGTCACGCCAGCTCGACGAGCTGCGCGCCAAATACGAAGGGCCGAACCACACCGTCCACATCATCGGTTTTGCCAAGGCGGTCGGCGACATCGCCAGCGGTGCAAGAGGTGTGGTGATGTTTTTCGGCATTGCCTTTGTCATCACTGCCGCACTCATGTGGTGGTTTGTCAAGGACGTGAAACTCACCGCCGTTTCCCTGGTGGTGGCGATGATGCCGGTGCTGTGGTTGTTGGGCACGCTGCCCATCATCGGTTTTGGCATTGATCCCCTGTCGATATTGGTGCCGTTTTTGATATTTTCCATCGGGGTTTCACACGCGGTGCAAATGACCAAATCCTGGGAGCGGGCGGTGTCGGACGGCATGGACAGCCTCGCCGCGGCCAAACACTCCTTCGCCAATCTGTTTATCCCCGGCACACTCGCGTTGCTCACCAATGTGCTGGGCTTTGCGGTGATTCTGATTATCCCCATCGACATCGTGCGTGAATTGGGCATCACCGCTTCACTGGGCGTGGCGTGGATGATCATGACCAACAAAATGCTCCTGCCGATTTTGCTTTCATATTTGAAGTTGTCACCGAAAACCCTGGACAAGGAACACGCGCAGGAAGCAAGGGTCGATAAACTGTGGCGCAGCGCGGCCAAATTCGCCGACAAAAAACACGCCATCTGGGCCATCGGCGCGGGCGCGTTGGTGTTGGCCTTTGGTGTCTGGAAAGCGCAGGGACTCAAGGTGGGGGATTACGGGTTGGGCGTGCCGGAATTGCGTGTCGATTCCCGCTACAACACCGACAACGCCACCATCGTTTCCAAATTCGCCATCGGCGTCAACACACTCGGTGTGGTCGCGCAAACCAAAGATGTACAAGGCGCCTGCACCAACTACGACATCATGACATCCATCGAAAAATTCGATTGGTACATGCAGAACGTGCCGGGCACACAGTCGGTGATTTCATTGCCGGGCGTGGCCAAAACCATCAACGCCGGCTTCAACGAGGGCAACCTCAAATGGCGGCAACTGCCGCGCGACCCCTCCACCATGGCGCAAAGTGTCACGCCGGTCGACACCTCCACCGGCTTGCTGAACCCCGATTGCTCGGCCATGCAGGTGCTGGTCAACACCACCGACCAACAGGGCGATACCTTGCGGCGATTGGTGGCGGAGGCAAAAAATTTCGCGGCGGAAGGCAACAACAAAAATCTCGAATTCAAACTCGCCACCGGCAACATGGGTGTCGCCGCCGCCACCAATGAAGCGGTGGACAAGGCGCGCTTTGAAATGCACGGCGCGATATTCGGTGCGCTGATGTTGATGTGCCTGGCGACCTTCCGCAGCCTGCGCGCCACACTCTGCATTTTGATTCCACTGGCCATTGTCTCGATTTTGTGCGAGGCGTTGATGCCGATGCTGGGCATCGGCATGAAGGTGTCCACGTTGCCGGTGATTGCCCTTGGCGTCGGTGTCGGGGTGGACTATGGCATTTACCTGTATGACCGCATCGAAATCCACATGGAAGAGGGGCAGGAACTGGCCGAGGCATTTTTCCTGGCGCTGCGCGAGCGCGGCACGGCGATGATTTTCACCGCCGTCACCATGACACTCGGTGTCGGCACCTGGGCCATGTCAGCGCTGAAATTCCAGGCCGACATGGGTGTGTTGCTGGCGTTCATGTTTTTCCTGAACATGGTCGGCGCGATATTCCTGTTGCCGGCGCTGGCGGCGTGGCTGTTGAAGCCGCACAAAAAGCACGCGTAATATTTTTGCCAAACTCGTTTATTGGTGCGGTGTTTGGGGCATTTTTGGCTGAAGGTGGTTGTGGATAGACGAGTTTTATTCTCAAATTTCCAAACAGGAGCAGTCCATGATCCTCGGCGCATTCTCGATCAGCCTGGCCGTCAAGGATATTGCGGCATCCAAACAGTTTTATGAAACGCTCGGCTTTGGCGTTTTTGCCGGTGACATCACGCAAAACTGGCTGATCATGAAAAACGGCAGCCATGTCATTGGCTTGTTTCAGGGTATGTTTGAAAAAAACATGCTGACATTCAATCCAGGCTGGAGCAGTGATGCCGCGCCCCTTGCAGCCTTCACCGATGTGCGCGACTTGCAGCGGCAACTGAAATCGCAAGGGATAAAACTGACGACCGAAGCCGGTGCAAGCACCACCGGCCCGGCGAGTTTCACCCTGGAGGATCCGGACGGAAATCCGATTCTGGTTGATCAGCATGTGTGAGGCCGGATGTCGTGCGCTGTGTTTCCCGGCGCGGAGTGACGCATGAACGGGCAGTGAAACCGTTCACAAAATTGTGGCGCTGATCCGCAACCAGCCCATTGCATTTTCCAAACAACTGAACACGCCATGAACGCCGATGTCCAATACTGCATGGTTCTGACCACCACCGGCTCCGCCGAACAAGCGGAGGAGTTGGCCAAAAAGATCGTCGCCAACAAACTCGCCGCGTGTGTGCAAGTGCAAAAAATCCAGAGCCATTACGTTTGGAAAGGCGAGGTGCGCAATGACGACGAATGCCTGCTTTTTATCAAGGCTCGAACATCCCAATACCAGGCGCTGGAGGATTTCATCCGCGAACATCATGCCTATGAAACGCCAGAGATCGTGCAACTGCCGATCACGGCCGGATTCAGCGGCTATCTGCAGTGGATGGACGGGGCCACAGAGGCCTGAGGGGATTGCCGTCTTTCGCTTGTCGTCGCGGTTGGCGCGCTGCCCCCTGTTCTGAATTCAAACACGCGGGTACATCATCATGGCACGAATCAAAGAAGACAAAACACGCGAATACCGCATCGAGATGGAAGTGGTGGTGGATGCGTACAACGATTCTGAACGCGCCATGGGTTGGTACTGTTACCTTGAAGACAAGATCAAGCCGCCATTCAACGCGAAATGCACGCAGAAGAGGGCAATCTCCCCTTTGAAAATCGGCCAGGTGGTGTTGGTGCTGGGCATGGCACCCGACGATGAGTGTGAGGCGGAAATGTTTGTCATGATTGAATACAACGAAGACGAGCTCGCTGTTCCGCTTGCGCAATTGGATGCCTCTTCGCCGGATCAGCAAACGCAGGAAGCCATTGCGGACTGGCACTACTGGCTTGGCCGCGGTTATGAATTCTGAGCCTGTCGCCGCTGGGTGAATCATGCGGATGCGTCCTCCGCGCAGCCTGCCAGTGCCACTTTTGGCGCAAGGACTATACTGTTTTTGCGCCAGTAGGCAGAAGGTGTTTTCCGGCTCCTGCGCGCATCAAGTATTCCGATAGCGGGGGCGGTTCAAGATGGTGAAATCCCTGTTGGTGTTTATCCTGTTTGCAGCGGTCACACTGCCATGCGGCGATGTTTCGGCGGCGAACGGACGCGCACTCTCCCAGCGCGGTGGCATTGACATTAACGGCGACGGCAAAGCCGAACTGCTGGTTCGCTCGGCAGACGCCCGCATTTTGGCAGGCCGTTTGCAGGACGGTGTATTCCAATTCAGCCCGGTGGCCGATCCAGGTGTCAATGAGCGCATTGTCGGCGTGCTGGATCTCAACGGCAATGGCAAATCGGATCTGGTTTTCCAAAGGCTGACGCAAGGCGAGTTTGGCGAGGTGCGCGGTTGGCATGACTTCGATTTCCTTTTTGGTGGTGTTTTCCTGCGCAACGTTAAACGCGTTTGGGATGTGCAAGCGGTGGGCGATCTTGACGGCGACGGCTTCGCCGATTTGGTGTGGCGGTATGTGGTCAATGATTCTCCCGATACCGGCGTTTCGTATATCTGGTTCACCAATGGCGTCGCTGTCACGCAAGTCCGCAAGCGCGGTGCCGCGCCGCTGAGCTGGCAGTTGTTGGGTGCCGCCGATATCAATCATGATGGTGCAGACGATTTGATTTACGTCAGTCCGGATGGATCGATTCGCGCACTCATGGCCACCCCCGCCCGTACCTGCGCAAACCTTTCTGCAGGCGTCCTGCCGGCAGGCTTTATCGCCCTGGCCATGGCTGACATGACCGGTTTCGGCCGCGGTGACATCCTGATACGCAACATCACCACCGGCGAGAACAGCTTGATTTCGCTGAACGCGACTGGTGTGGCCTTGCCGGCGGCCACTGCCAATCCG
>JANPNJ010000074.1:0-1999 GCA_031427395.1 Burkholderiales bacterium | reverse complement strand
AAAAAAGCCGACCAATGACAGGCATGGCAAGCATGCAATCCACCGATCATTTTTTGTCTGATGAGCAGCGCGCCATCCGCGACATGGCGCGTGAATTCGCGCAAAACGAAATCGCCCCTCACGCCGCGCAATGGGAAGAAGATCGCTGGATTGCCGATGCCACGGTCACACAAATGGGTGCGCTCGGCTTGCTTGGCATGACCGTGCCCGAACAATGGGGCGGATCGTTCTCCGACTATGTCGCCTATTCATTGGCGATAGAAGAAATCGCCGCTGCCGATGCCTCCACCGCCACCTTGATGAGTGTGCACAACTCTGTTGGCTGCGGCCCCGTCCTCGCATGGGGAACTGAGGCGCAAAAAAATCTGTATTTGCATGAGCTGGCAAGCGGCAACAGCATCGCCTGCTTTTGCCTGACCGAGCCGCAGGCAGGGTCGGAAGACACAATCTCAAAACCCGCGCCGAGTTGGTCAATGGCCAATGGCTGCTCAATGGCACCAAACAATTCATCACCAACGGCAAACGCGCCAAGCTTGCCATCGTGTTCGCCGTGACCGACCCGTCACTGGGCAAAAAAGGCCTGTCGTGTTTTTTGGTGCAGACCAACACGCCCGGCTTTCTGGTCGGACAACCTGAAAAAAAACTCGGCATCCGCGCCTCCGACACCTGCGCCATCACCATGCAGGATTGCCGCATACCCGAAGACCACCTGCTCGGCCCGCGCGGCAAGGGCCTCGCCATTGCCCTGTCCAATCTTGAAGGCGGCCGCATCGGCATCGCCGCGCAGGCCCTCGGCATTGCCCGCGCCGCGATGGAGGCCGCCCTCGCCTATGCCAAGGCGCGTGACCAATTCGGCAAAAAAATCATCGAACACCAATCCATCGCCAACCTGCTTGCCGACATGCAAACCCGCACCCACGCCGCGCGCCTGATGATCATCCACGCCGCCAAAATGCGCGATGCCGGGCTGCCGTGCCTGTCGGAAGCCTCGCAGGCAAAATTGTTCGCTTCCGAGTTGGCCGAATGGGTATGCTCCAAAGCGATCCAAATCCACGGCGGCTACGGCTATCTGCAGGACTACCCGGTCGAGCGTTATTACCGCGATGCCCGCATTACACAGATTTATGAAGGAACCAGCGAGATTCAGCGGATGGTGATTGCGCGGGAGATGGGCAGGGAATGAATTTTGGCTCCTTCCCCCGGCCACGGGGGAAGGAGCCACACTGATTTGCACAGTTTGGTAAATTTCAACCAGCACTCTGAGGTCAACATGCCTTCAAAATATTTTTCATCGGCGACACTATTCGCGGCAACATTTTTCACCCTCACCATCACCGCCCAAGCCCAACCCGCCCCACCCTACGGCGAAAGCACCGACCGTCCCGATCTTTCGTATCAGGTGTTCGCTGATCCGGCGCTGTTTGGTTTTGAAAAATTTGTCGAAGCCGAGCTGAAAAAATGGAATGTGCCCGGCATCGCCATCACCGTGGTCAAGGACGGCAAGGTGATTCTGAAACGCGGCTACGGCCTGCGCGACATTGAGAAAAAATTGCCGATGTCCGAATTCACCGTGCAGCCGATTGCCTCGGTCAGCAAATCATTCACCGTGGCTGCGCTGGCGTCGCTGGTGCGCGCGGGCAAACTGTCGTGGGACAAACCGGTGCGGGATTATTTGCCGGACTTCAAAATGCACAGTGACTACGCCACTCTCAACATCACTCCGCGCGATCTGGTGACGCACCGCACCGGCCTGCCGCGCCATAATTATTCGTGGCTCAACGCTACCGCATCCCGCGAGGAATTGTACCAACGCCTGCAGCACCTGGAGCCTTCGGCGGCGCTGCGCAGCAACTTGCAATACAACGATTTCATGTACATGATCGCAGGCTATCTCGGTGGCAAGGTGGCCGGCAGTGATTGGGAAACACTGGTGGCCACACAGATTTTCAAACCACTCGGCATGTTCAATGCCAGCTTCACCATCGAGGACATGCACAAG
>JANPNJ010000073.1:0-4428 GCA_031427395.1 Burkholderiales bacterium | reverse complement strand
GTGCAGACCTGCGATTGTCAGTGCGAGCAGCAGTGGGGCTAAGATGGCTTTTTTCATGGCGTCAATACAAGGTTGGGAGTTGGCTGCCATGCTACCGTAAACTTATTGTGCCGCCACGCCCGACCCCTTAAACTGAACAGCATGATCCACTACACCCTCACCCCCAAACACCCTGCCGCACATTTGTTTGAAGTGACGCTGACTGTGGAAAATCCCGCTGCCGCCGGCCAGCGCTTCATGTTGCCGACATGGATCCCCGGCAGCTACATGATCCGGGAATTTTCGCGGCACATCGTCAGCCTCCATGCCGCGGCAAGCGGCGCGCCGGTGGCCTGCACCAAAATCGATAAAAGCACCTGGCAATGCGCGCCATGCCAGGGTGCCCTTACCCTCTGCTACGAAGTGTACGCATGGGATTTATCTGTGCGCGGCGCGCATCTCGATGACAGCCACGGCTTTTTCAACGGCACCAGTGTGTTCCTGCTCGCCGAAGGTTTCCGTGATGCGCCGTGCGAAGTGGACATCCAACGCCCGGTCGGCGAAAAATATGCCAAATGGCAGGTGGCAAGCGCACTTTCAGCCAAAAATGGCTCAAACGGCGCATACACAAAGGACTTTGGTGTTTTTGTTGCGGCCAACTATGACGAGTTGATCGACCATCCGGTGGAAATGGGCACTTTCACCCATGCCACCTTTGAGGCCTGCGGGGTGACCCACCACATCGCCGTCACCGGGCGGCATCGCGCCGACATGGCGCGGCTGTGCCGTGATTTTCAAAAATTTTGCGAGGCGCACATTCGCCTGTTTGAGCCCGACACCGCCTTGGCACCCATGCGCGAATACTGGTTTTTGATCATGGCGGTGGGCGAGGGATTCGGCGGGCTGGAACACCGCGACTCAACCGCGCTGTTGGTAAGCCGCGATGATTTGCCGGTGCCTTCATCCACACCCGAGGAAAAACCGGCCGCCGCCTACAGAAAGCTCCTGTCCCTCGCCTCGCACGAATATTTTCACACCTGGAATGTCAAGCGCATCATGCCCACGGCGTTCATGCCCTATGATTTCACGCGTGAAAACCACACCCGCCAGTTGTGGTTTTTTGAAGGCATCACCGATTATTACGACGATCTGATGCTGGTGCGCTCAAACATCATCACACCGCTCGAGTATCTTGAAATCGAAGCCGACATCATCGGCCGGGTACATGCGCAAGCCGGACGCGGCAAACAATCGGTGGCCGAATCGTCATTCGATGCGTGGACAAAATATTACCGGCAGGACGAAAACGCGGTCAACAGCATCGTCAGCTACTACCAAAAAGGCGCGATGGTTGGCATGGCGCTGGACTTGACCATCCGCGACAAATCCAATGGCACCCGCTCACTCGATGATGTGATGCGCGCCCTGTGGATGCGCTTTGGCAAGCCCGGCATCGGTGTGCCCGAAGGGGAAATCGAAAACATCGCCAGCGAAATGGCGGGCGCGGATTTGTCGGCATTTTTTGCCGATGCCGTGTACGGCACGCGTGACATTGCATTGGCGGAATTGTTCGCCACCGTGGGGGTGACGTTGACGTGGCGTCCTACGGTCAGTACGATAACAGCGGCCGACCCCACACTCGGCGCAAAAATTTCCGCCGACGCCAATGGTGACGCCAAACTCGCGCAGGTGTTTGAAGGCGGCGCGGCGCTGGCGGCGGGTCTCTCGGCGGGCGACACCATCGTCGCACTCGACGGCCTGCGGGTCACCGCCGCCAACCTTGAGCGGCGCATCAAATCGCACGGTGTGGGCGAAACCCTCGCCGTGGTCGCGTTCCGCCGTGATGAATTGTTGAACACCAACCTCACCTTGCAGGCACAAGCCAGACAAACCTGTGTGCTGACATTGGCGGATACGCCGATTGAAGCCCGGGCCCGGCGCAATGCGTGGCTGCAACCAACAATGACCACCTGAAGGTGAATGATGAAAACCACCATCCCATTGCAAGACCAGACACTGCTCAAAACCCAGGCGTATATCGACGGGGCGTGGTGCCATGCCGCATCAAACCAATCCTTCACCGTTGACAACCCGGCCGACGGCAGCATCATCGCTGATGTCGCCAACTGTGACGCCACCGACACCCGCCGCGCCATCGAGGCGGCCAGCCACGCGCTGCCGGCATGGCGCGCGCATACCGCCAAGGCGCGCGCCACCATGCTGCGAAAATGGTTTGATCTGGTGGTGGCACACGCCGATGATCTGGCGCAGATTCTCACCGCCGAGCAGGGCAAGCCGCTCCCCGAGGCCAGGGGCGAGGTGTTGTACGGCGCGTCGTTCATCGAGTGGTTTTCCGAGGAAGGCAAACGCATTTACGGCGACGTGATTCCCGCCACCCTGCCGGACAAACGCCTCATGGTGCTGAAGCAGCCCATTGGGGTGTGCGCCGCCATCACCCCGTGGAATTTTCCCAACGCGATGATCACCCGCAAAGCCGCACCGGCGCTGGCGGCGGGCTGCACCGTGGTGCTGAAGCCCGCCGAACAAACGCCATTGTCGGCGCTCGCGCTGGCCGAGCTGGCGCATCGCGCTGGCATACCACCTGGCGTATTCAATGTGGTGACGGGTGACGCCGCTGCCGCACCCGCCATCGGCGGCGAGCTTTGCGCCAGCGCGGTTGTGCGCAAACTGTCCTTCACCGGCTCGACCGAAGTCGGGCGCATCCTGATGCGCCAATGCGCGCCGACCATCAAAAAACTGTCGCTGGAGTTGGGCGGCAACGCACCCTTCATTGTATTTGACGACGCCGATCTCGACGCCGCCGCCGACGCACTCATGCAATGCAAATTCCGCAATGCCGGACAAACCTGCGTGAGTGCCAACCGCATCTATGTGCAGGCCGGTGTGTACGACGCGTTTGCCGACAAAATAAAAACCCGCATGGAAAAACTCACCGTCGGCGCGGGGGTTGGTGCCGGTGTCAACGTCGGCCCGTTGATCGACGACCAGGCCATCGCCAAGGTTGAGGAACACGTCAATGATGCCGTGGCACAGGGCGCGGTCATTCTGGCGGGCGGCAAAAAACATGCGCTCGGCGGGCGTTTTTACACGCCAACTTTGCTTGCCAACGTCCCCGTGACTGCCAAAGTCTCGACGGTGGAAACCTTCGGCCCGGTGGCGCCACTCATCAAATTCACCGACGACAACGAAGCCGTGCGTCTCGCCAACGACACGGAATTCGGCCTGGCCGCGTATTTTTTTGCGCGCGATATTTCACGCGTGTTCAAAATCGCCGAGGCATTGGAGACCGGCATGGTCGGCATCAACACCGGCATCCTCTCCAACGAAGTCGCGCCGTTTGGCGGCATCAAACAATCCGGCCTTGGTCGGGAGGGTTCCAAATACGGCATCGAGGATTATGTTGAGATCAAGTATTTGTGTTTAAGTGTTTGATGTTTTTTTTACCGCCGATGAACGCCGATAAAACCACGCCGATAAAAACGCGCTGATGAAAGTCAAAACAAAAACTTGGCAGCTTCAATTCACTCCGTCATTCCCATGCTTTTATCGGCGTCTATCGGCGTTCATCGGCAGTTTCCTGATATGTGCCACCGCACACGCCCAACCCACCCAAGAACTCCCCGAGCCCGCATCTGGGCTCACCGCCAAACAAACCGCCACCGCCAAACACTACATGGTGGCCGCCGCGCATCCGCTGGCGGTGGAAGCGGGCTTGGCGATATTGGCGCGTGGCGGCGCAGCGGTGGATGCGGCGGTGGCGGTGCAGATGGTGCTCAACCTGGTCGAGCCGCAATCGTCAGGCATCGGCGGCGGCGCGTTTTTGCTGCATTTTGACGCCCTCAAAAAATCCACGCTGGCCTACGACGGGCGCGAGGTCGCGCCCATGTCTGTCACACCACAATTGTTTCAGGGCGATGATGGCAAACCAATGCGTTTTGCCGATGCGGTGCTAAGCGGCAGGGCGGTCGGTGTGCCGGGCGTGTTGCGGGCGCTGGAAGCCGCCCATGCGGCGCATGGAAAATTGCCCTGGGCGGCGTTGTTTCAAACGGCGATCCGGCTCGCCGAACAGGGCTATCCGCTATCTGCGCGCACCATGCAGCAAGCCAGCGGCAGCACCAGCCGCGAAATTTTGAAAAACAATCCGGCCACGCGCGACATGTTTTTTAATGCCGACGGCAACCCCAAGGCGGTGGGAACAGCGGTCAAAAACACTGCCTTGGCGAATGTATTCAGGCGCATCGCAAAAGAGGGTGCTGATGCATTTTATCAAGGCGACATCGCTCGTAATATCGCCGCTGCAGTTGCCGCACACCCGCGCCCCGGCGCGCTCACCGAAGCCGATCTCAAAGCCTACCGCACCCGCATCAGCGCACCACTCTGCGGCGGTTATCGACAGCATCGTGTCTGCGGCATGCCGATGCCTTCCAG
>JANPNJ010000072.1:0-5273 GCA_031427395.1 Burkholderiales bacterium | reverse complement strand
AAATGCCGCAAACACCGCATGGATAAACAAGTTATACAATTTGACGGCCTGCTGCGCCATGTCCAACTGGCGACCATGGATGCGAAGCATCACGTCATTCGTGATGGCGCCATCGCATGGCATCTTGGCAAAATCGTCTGGATGGGGCGCGACAACGATGTGCCGAAAAATGCCAGCGTCACCAATGAAATACCAGGTGAGGGCGCGTGGGTGACGCCCGGTTTGATTGATTGCCACACACATCTGGTTTACGCCGGCAATCGGGTCGGGGAATGGACCCAACGCTTGCAGGGGGCGAGCTACGCCGACATCGCCGCCGCCGGTGGCGGCATTCACGCCACAGTCGAGGCCACCCGCACCGCCCGTGCCGACCGGCTGTATGCCGAAAGCCTGCCACGTTTGCAAAGCATGTTGCGCGATGGCGTGACCACGGTTGAAATCAAATCCGGCTATGGGCTCACGCTGGCGAGCGAGGCAAGGATGCTGCGCGTGGCCAGGCGGCTGGGGCGTGATTGCGAGGTGGCGGTGCAGACCACATTTCTCGGTGCGCACGCACTGCCTGTCGAATACACTGGCCGCGCCGACGACTACATCACCCACCTGATCAACGACATGTTGCCTGCCCTGCACAGTGAGGGGCTGGTCGATGCGGTTGATGCGTTTTGTGAATCGATTGCGTTTTCACCCGCGCAAGTGCGGCGCTTGTTCACCGCTGCGCGTGCGCTGCATTTGCCAGTGAAGTTGCACGCCGAGCAGCTGTCCAACAGCGAAGGTGCGGCATTGGTGGCCGAATTCGGCGGCTTGTCGGCGGACCATCTGGAGCATTTGAGTGAAGCCGGTGTGCGGGCGATGGTGGCGGCGGGGACGGTGGCGGTGTTGCTGCCGGGGGCATTTTATTTTTTGCGCGAAACCCAATTGCCGCCGGTGGCACGCTTGCGTGATGCGGGTGTACCGATGGCGGTGGCCACCGACTGCAATCCCGGCACGTCGCCGCTGACTTCCATGCGCACGGCGATGAACATGGCGTGCACGCTTTTCAGGCTCACCCCCAACGAGGCGCTGCACGGTGCCACGCGCCATGCGGCGCGGGCACTGGGGTTGGCTGATCGCGGCCAATTGGCGGTGGGATTGCGCGCGGATATGGCAGTATGGAATATTGACGAACCTGCGGTGCTGGCGCATGACATGGGTTCGTCAATGCTGCGGGCGCGTTGTGCGGGCGGGCAGTACGAGGCACAGTTAACCGGCAAGTGACCACAAGGCTGACACATGAACAGCGGCATCGAAAAAAACATCGGCGGACATCACTGGCAGGGGCGCGACGACACCGCCGGTGAGGGGGTGAGTGCGTTGCGCTGGCACCAGCAAGTTTTGCCCTATGAGAAAAAATCAGCCGCAGGCAATGTGCTGATCGGCTTTTGCAGCGACGAGGGGGTGCGCAGAAACGGCGGGCGCATTGGCGCGGCGCAAGGTCCGGCAGCGTGCCGCAACGCCCTGGCGAATCTGGCCTGGCACGGCACACGTCCCGTTTATGACGCCGGGGATGTGGTGTGCCATGGCGAAAACCTCGAAGCCGCGCAATCCGCGCTCGGCAAACAAATCGCCGCACTAATAAATGACGGCCAGCGGCCGCTGGTGATTGGCGGCGGGCATGAAGTGGCGTGGGGGACGTGGCAGGGTGTGGCCTTGGCCATTCCGCAAAAAAACAACCACCGCATCGGCATCATCAATGTGGATGCACATTTTGATTTGCGGCAATCCGCTGCGCCCAGTTCCGGCACCGCGTTTTTGCAAATGGCCGATGATTGTGCCCGGCGTCAATGGCCGTTTCACTATTTGTGTCTGGGCATCAGCGCACTCGCCAACACGGCGGCATTATTTGCCACCGCGCGGCGCACTGGCAGCCAGTGGCTGCTCGATGAGGAATTTGTGGCCTGGCGGCACGCGGAAATGCAGACTTGCCTCAGCACATTCCTCGACCAGGTGGATGACGTGTATCTGACAATTTGCCTCGATGCCTTTCCCGCCGCCGTGGCACCGGGTGTGTCGGCACCCGCCGCGCGCGGCATCGAAGTGTCGATGGTCGAATGGGTGATTGATCTTGTTCAACAGCGCGGGCAGTTGCTGGTGGCCGAGATCGCCGAACTCAATCCGCGTTTTGATGAGGACAACCGCACCGCCAGACTGGCTGCGCGTCTGTTGGCGCGCTGCGCCGGCGCAGCACGCCCCGCTGATTTTTCCCAATCAACAACTGAATAATTTTTCACAGTGGAGCCCGTCATGTCGATGCAACACTTTTTTCTTGTGCGTGCCATTGCCTTGTTGTCCGCCGCATTGATGTTAGTGGGCTGTGCCAGCCAGCCGCAACCATCACTACCAGCGGCCCCATCGGCAGCAGTGCGCACCGCACTGGCACCAAGCGGCACACTGCGCGCGGCCATCAATTTCGGCAATCCCATTCTTGCCAGCAAAGATGCCGCCAGCGGCCTGCCGCGCGGCGTGTCCGTGGACATGGCGCAGGAGCTGGGCAAGCGCCTCGGCGTGCCGGTCGAGCTGGTCACCTACACGGCGGCGGGCAGGGTGGTTGAGGGCATCAAGTCCGGCGAGTGGGACATCGCGTTTTATGCGCTTGATCCGGTGCGCATGGCCGACACTGATTTCAGCGCGGCCTATGTGGTGATCGAAGGCGCGTATCTGGTGCCGCAGACTTCACCGATCCAAAAAAACGCCGATGTGGACCAGGACGGCGTGCGGGTGGTGGTCGGGGGCGGCAGCGCCTATGATCTTTTCCTCACGCGCGAATTGAAAAAAGCCAAAATCGTGCGGGCAGCAACTTCGCCCGCCGTCACCGACATGATGGTCACCGACAAAATCGAAGTCGCGGCGGGGGTCAGGCAACAACTCGAGGCCGATGCCAAACGCCTTCCCGGCCTGCGCTTGCTGGATGGCCGTTTCATGACCATCAACCAGGCGATGGCCGTGCCCAAAGGCAATGGCCGCGAGGCGGGCGCGGCCTATGTGCGCCAATTTGTCGAGGAAATGAAAACATCCGGCTTTGTCGCCGCCGCGCTGAAGCGGCATGGCATTGAAGGCGCGGCGGTGGCAGCCGCGCACGTGCCCATCCCTGATACCGAGGTGTTTCTGGCGAGCCTCGATCTGGCTGCCGCCACCATCCGCAATCCACGCAATATCACCCGCCGCCAGGGTTATGACAACCAGCCTGCTTTTGTGAATGACGGCCGCGCGATATTGTTTGTTTCCGATCAACCTGGCACGCCGAATATTTACCGCCATGACATCAATACCGGCGTGACCACCGCCGTCACCGCGACCAAAGAGAGTTTGTATTCGCCGATGCCGCTTGCCGATGGCACCGGTTTTTCGGCGATCCGCGTGGTGACACCAAACGCCAACGGTGCTGAATCCAACGCGCCACCCGTGTGGCGCTTTGGCTGGGACGGCAAGCCAGTTGAAGCCATGACCGATGTGCGTGTGGTCGGTTATTACACCTGGATCAACCACACGCAGGCGGCGTTGTTTGTGGTGGATGACGACGCCAAAAGAAACGCCCACAAATTGGTGCTCACCGACAGCGCCACCGGCAAGACTACCCTGCTCACCAACCATCCCGGACGCTCGCTGGGCCGCACGGCCGATGGCCGGCGCGCGGTTTTTGTTGACAAGAGCGACCCCAAACGCTGGGTGGTGGCGGCCATGGGCGCGATGGACGCCCGGCCTGCCGTGTTGATTGATACGCCTGTCGGACCCGCTGGTGAGCCAAATGGTACGCAAGAGACGGACCGCAGCGAGGATTTTTGCTGGCTGCCGGATGGCGCGTTGCTGATGGCGCAAGGTAGCAAATTTTTGCGCTGGGATGGCCGTCCCCGCAGTGGTTTCAAGCTGTTCGCCGATCTGGGGGAGTTGGGCGGACAGATCAAGCGCATCGCAGTGAGTCGTGACGGCACACAGCTTGCGTTTGTGGTTCAGCAACACGCAAAAAATCCATAAATCGCCATTTGGCGGGCGTTTCCAGCCAAAATGTGCCGGAAATGCCCGCCAATAAAGGTGTTTTGCATTTTTATCCGGCGTTGGATATTATAACGTCCGTAATAACATTGTCCCCAACCGGAGACCGCCATGTCCGCACTCAAACTCACCCAAATCGGCAATTCCGTCGGCATTATTTTGCCCAAGGAAATTCTCGCGCGCCTCAAGCTGGAAAAAGGCGACACCGTGTATCTCACCGACAATCCTGACGGGGTGACGCTGTCGCCGTATCAGCCCAACTTTGATGAGCAACTTGAAGCTGGCCGTGAATTCATGCGTGAATACCGCGATACATTTCGCGCGTTGGCGAAGTAGGGCATGAACTGGCGCTGGATCGACAAGCGTGTGCTGCTGTTATTGCACGATGAGAGTCTTGCCGAGCATGGTGGTGCGAGCGGCTTGCGCGACGAAGGATTACTGGATTCGGCGCTTGCCAGACCCCTCAATCTTGCGGCATACGAAACGCCCGGCGCAGCGGAACTGGCCGCTTCCTATGCCCTCGGACTGGCGAAAAACCATGCATTCGTCGATGGCAACAAGCGTGCAGGATTCCTGGCGATGGGATTATTTTTGCAGATAAACAGCTATCACTTGCAAGCATCACCAGCCGACGCAACCGTCACCATGCTCGCTGTCGCCGGTGGCGAAATGACCGAAGCGGAGCTGGCCGACTGGATTGGCCGGCACATGAAAAAAAGGGCGCGCACAAAAGCGCCAAGGGAAGGGAGTGACCGATGAACATCCTGGTGGTTGATGATTCGCGCACCATCCGCGCCGGCATGTGCCAGTTGATCAAGCGCATGGGGCACAGCATTGTCGAGGCCGAGAACGGCGAGCAGGCGTTGGCGGTTTACCAGCAGGCGCGCCCCGACTTGGTGATGATCGATGTGTCGATGCCGGTGATGGACGGCTATGAGGCGGCGCGGGCGATCCGCAAGCTCAATCCGGATGACTGGACGCCGATTATTTTCCTGAGCTCGATGGAAGCCGACCAGGACCTGGACCGTGCCATCGATGCCGGCGGCGATGATTACCTGGTCAAGCCGGTGAGTTTTGTGGTGCTCAATGCCAAGATCCGCGCGCTGTCGAGGCTGGAGGCGATGCGCCGCAAATCGCTCGAATTGTCGAGCCAGCTTGCCCAGGCCAACAGTGAACTGGAAAAACTGTCGCGCATGGACGGGCTGACCGGCATCAACAACCGGCGTGCGTTTGACCATTGCCTGCAA
>JANPNJ010000071.1:0-2210 GCA_031427395.1 Burkholderiales bacterium | reverse complement strand
GATGCGGGCACCCCCACCTGGCTCGCCAAATCAATAAAACCCGCGTAGAGAATGTGCCCATCCATTTTCCATACCCGCGCACCAGCAGGCACCGGCACGTCGGCACCAACACTGACAATGTGCCCGTCACGCATCACCAGGATGCCGCGCTCGATGATTTTTCCCGGTGACACGACAATTTTCGCGCCGGTGATGACATGCCAGCGCGGCGATTGGTCACGCAGGCCTTCGAGACGGTTGGCGCTGACCTGGGCGGTGGCAAAAGCGGGCGTGAGTATCGCGCCAGCGAGAATAATGGCCAACTTGTTGTGCATACTTGTTCCTTGTGTGCTTGTTTGTATCAGTGAAGTGCGGGGACTCTATCACCACGCCATCGGGGTTTCATTGCGCAATCTCAATTCAGGCCCCCGCACCGAGAAAAACCCGCATGCGCGCACACTCATCACGCAGCGCAGCGTTGAAAATTTTGTCTTTGGGTGCGCGCCCGGCAACATAGCCGAAATCCGTGCGCATGCTGCCCGCATCCATATTGACATTCGCCCAGCCGATCACCTGCCCACGCCACAACATTGGCAGGGCGTAGTAGCCGAGTTTGCGTTTGGCCGGCGGCGTGTAGGCTTCAAACCGGTACGCCCAGCCCCACAACAATTCAAAACGTGCGCGGTCCCAGACTATCGGGTCAAACGGGGCGAGCAAACGCAGGGTGTCATCCCCCTCGTGCCGGTCGGCACCAAGTCTGGCATCCGTTGGCCAGTACCAATCCACGCCGTCAATGCGGGTGTGGTTCAGCCGCTGTTTGGCGCGTTTGATTGCCGCCGGCAATTCAACGCGCCACTGCGGCACGCCATAACGCAGCCGCCCCACCAGGCCGGCAAAACCGCTGGCTTGAATCGGCGCGTATTTTTTGACCACCACATCGATCAGCGCATCAAGCGTGTCCGCGGTGGACATGGTCTGGCGCAGCGCATCCACAGGCGGCGCATACAGGCGAATGCCCTTGACGCGTTTGGCCACGCGCAGCATGCCGCGATAGTGCATGCCGTCGAGCAGGTGGGTGGTGGCGTTGGACGAGCCGCCCCAATTGTTGGTGCGCGCGCCGTGCTGAAAATGCGCGTCAACCTCGCGCGGATGCACCACACCGCGTTCGCGCACAAAATCCAGCATCGCCATCGCGCGTTTTTGGGTGGCGGCATTCCAGATGGTGCGTGGCACGCGCGGATGCATCAGCTGATGAACATCGCGCGGCACAAAACCGTAATTGACAAAAAAATCTTCCTCGACGGTGAGCCGGGCGTAACGCTTTTCCAGATCACCCGCGCGGTAATTTTTGACACGATGCCGCAGGATCAGATCCTGCGCCCGCGCCGGTGCGCGGATCGGGTCGGCCTGGACAAAGCCGAGCTTCTGCATTGCGCGCGCCAGTGTGGTCGGCGCAAACAAGGTGTTGGCCACCGCATAACGGCGCAGGTCATCCAAGATAAGGGTGGATTTTTTTGCCACGCCGTCAGCAATCAAAAAATCCGCGCTTGTGCTGCTTCGGCAATTTTTTCACCAGAGCCTCGGCGCGCGATGCCTCACCGCGATTGGCGTATTGGCGAATGGCCAGCACCCGTGTCGGCGGATTGGCGCGGGTGTAGCGGGCACCCACACCAGCCAGGTGTTCATTGAAACGCCGCTCAAGATCGGTGGTGATGCCGGTGTACACCGCGCCGCTTTCACATTCGAGCAAATACAGAATCCACATTTATTTTTGGAACCTCTAAAAACTCCGTCATCCCGGCGAAAGCCGGGATCCAGCGGCGTGCCATTTATTGAAAATACAAAAGGACTGGATTCCGGCCTCCGCCGGAATGATGAAATTTGTAGGTTATGAGAAGCGCCTGATTTTAATATTTTCACTGCCGCAACAATTTTGCACAGCGCGCTTCCAGCCGCGCCACATCATCGCGCAGTGTTTCATTGGCGCGCGCCAATTGTTCCAGCTCATCCGCGCCGACAAAGGCATCACGCTCGTGCAGCAAATATTCGGCGACATTTTCGCTGAAACGCTGTCCGGCCTCATCACGCCGCGCGGCGAAGGATTGCATCCCGCCAACAATGCGATGCGCAACCATGTCCGCAGTGGCGTTGCCACCCAAAAGCTGGCTCAAATCCTCCTCAATGTCCCACTCGACCGCGCGCGCCACGGTGGACAACAGGTGCGCGAGCTC
>JANPNJ010000070.1:0-5350 GCA_031427395.1 Burkholderiales bacterium | reverse complement strand
TGCGGCTGCGCTACGACACCGCGCCCGCGCGCGCCATGGCCGCGCGCATCGCCGAATTCATGCGTGACCGCGCCTATGCCGCGTCGGCGGTGCTGGCCGGGGAGCGTGGTGCGTTTCCGCTGTTCAACGCGGATTTATATTTGTCGAATGGCACGTTTGCCTCGCGCCTGCCGAAATCATTGTGTGATGCCATCAAACAACACGGCATGCGCAATTCGCATTTGCTGTCGATCGCGCCGACCGGCACCATCTCGTTGGCATTTGCGGACAATGCGTCCAATGGCATTGAGCCGCCGTTTGCCTACACCTATCAACGCAAAAAGCGCACCGCCGACGGGCTGCATAAAAATTATGCGGTTGAGGATCATGCGTGGCGGCTGTATCGCCACGGCGGGGGTGACGTCAACAACCTGCCCGAATATTTTGTCACCGCGCTGGAGATTTCCGCCGCCGCCCACTTGCAGATGGTTGCCGCAGTGGCCCCGTTCATCGACACCGCCATTTCCAAGACCGTCAATGTGCCCGAAGATTATCCCTATCAGGACTTTGAAAATCTCTACATGGAGGCGTGGAAGTCGCAGCTCAAGGGCATTGCCACTTATCGGCCAAACAACGTACTGGGCGCGGTGTTGTCAGTGACACCGGCTAGCCCGGCAAATCCAGCAAAACCAAATCCATCCGCGCCGAACCACAATCCGCGCCTGTCGATCACCTCGCTGCCCGCACCGGTGCTGGCCTCGCTGCGCTGGCCGGGTCGGCCGGAGCTCGCCGACGGCAATGACGCGTGGACTTACATGATCGAATCCCCGCATGGCCGCTTTGCGTTGTTTGTCGGGCATATCGAGGCAGAAGGCAAGGCGTTTCCGTTTGAGGTTTGGGTCAATGGCACAGAGCAGCCACGCGGTCTGGGCGCGGTGGCGAAAACCCTCTCGATGGACATGCGGGCGAATGACCGGGGCTGGCTGGCGCTGAAGCTGGGCGCGCTGACCCACACCGGCGGCGACGAAGCCTTTGACATGCGCTTCCCGCCGAATGGCGAAAAAAAGCGCATGCCGGGTGTGGTCTCGGCCATTGCCCAGGTGATTCGATATCGCTGCAAACGACTCGATGCCTTTGAAAGCAGTGGTGACACACCGGTGCTCGATGCCATGTTTTCGGTGGACGAGCCGCGCACCGGCGCCGACGGCACACTGTCGTGGACAGTGGATGTCGCCAATCCGGCGGCAGGCGATGAATTTGTGCTGTGCCTGAAAGAAATGACCCTGCCCGATGGCATCACCCGGCCTTATTCGATGTGGTTGTCCGGCATTTATCCGCGCGCGCTCGACGGGCTGGCACGGATTTTGTCGCTCGACATGCGGGTGCATGACCCGGCGTGGATCGGCATGAAGCTCAGAAAACTCCTGAATTACGCCGAGCCATTGGGTGATTTCATGGCCTTTGTGCCCGGCGAACGCCGCCAGCAAACCTGGCCGTCAACCGTGGCCTATGTGGCGCGGCTGTTGATTCATCGCTACCAAATGCTGGGCGTGCTTGATGCCAAAGGCTACCCACTGCGCGAAATGGGCATACTCGAAGCGCCCCGGCCAAAAAACGAGGTGCGGGTGATGAAAGGCGCAGTGTGCCGGGAATGCGGCAACGCGGCGGTGATTCGCAGGGATGGCTGTGATTTTTGCAGTGCCTGTGGCTGGATTGGGGTGTGTGGGTAGGGGGTGTGAAGGTGGCGGGGTAAGCACGACACCACCGTCCTTGACCTTCCCCGGCTTCAGGCCGGGGCCTAATTTTGCAGAAACACTGACCATCGCAACAATCAACTTGGGCCCCGGACATGCGCCTGGCAAATGCAGCCAGGCTTTTCCGGGGAAGGGGAGTGGGAAGGAGAAGTTGGTGGGCGTAGGAATCACTGAGAATCACGCCATTTGCCGCCCGACATTGTCAGGACGTACTCAACAACGCCAGCTTCTCCCCCACAGCATGGCTCATCCAGTCATTCAGGCTCAAGCCCGCGGATTTGGCCGCAATCAGTGCGGCCGCATGGGTCTCCGGTGCCAGCCGCAGCAACACCTTTCCCGCCGTTTGTTTTTGCGGTGTGATGCCCGCTGCGCGGCAGGCAGATAGGTAATGGTCGATGGCAAAGTGGAAGTCGCCGCGCAGCTCATCCACACTGGCACCATGAAACGAAATCGCCTCGGTGAGGCCCAGCACATTGCCGGTGAACACGCCGTCGGCCTCATCAAAATCGATGCGGGCGGTGTAGCCTTTGTAGCGCATGATGTTTTTCATTGCGGTGTCAACAGATGTAGATTGCCAAAAGTATGCCTTTGCCTATGATATCAAATAATGATAGCGCATGAAATTTTTCAATTGACAACACACGCTTGGTTATTTTGGAATATCGATTGCTATAAAATTCATTAACTTAATCAATAGGTTGCATTGATTTTAGGGGCTTTCACCCGACTTGGCGCAACGGCACAATTGGCCGGTAAAGCCCGCTCTTTTCCATGCTTTTCCGATTAGAATCAAACGCTTTAATGCAGGGCATTCCCCGCGTTGGCATTGCAACGTGAGGCAAACTCTGTGCGCTGGTTCACATTGCCCAATAAAAAAAGGATCGAGCATGTCATCCCGACCGACAGCCGCTGTCGTTTCCACCACCACTCCCGCCGTGCGCCCCAAGTATTACGATCTCAATCTGCTCCATCTACCCGTGCCCGGTCTGGTGTCGATTTTTCACCGTGTCACCGGCGTCGCCATGTTTATGTTTTTGATCCCGCTCACGTTGCTGGCGCTGCAAGGCACACTCGCCTCCGAAGCCAGCTTTCAGATATGGAAGGGCTATTTCTCCCATCCCGTCATCAAGCTGATTGCCATCGGCTTTGTCTGGTCGTTCATGCACCATTTGTTCGCGGGCATTCGCTATCTGTTGCTCGATTTACATATCGGCAGCGCGTTGGCACCCGCGCGCCTGTCCGCCAAAATTGTGCTGGTGGCCGGTGTTGCCAGCACGTTGATTATCGCCGCCCGAATTTGGTAAGGAAAATTACAACCATGGTAAACAAACAACCTGTTGGTGCGCATTACGGCTGGAAAGACTGGCTGATCCAGCGCATCACGGCGGTCATCATGCTGGCATTCAGCGTGGTGATCATCGGCTATGTGCTCAAACACGGCGGCGTGGGTTATGCCGAATGGAAACAACTGTTCAGCGGGCAATGGATGCGGGTGCTGGCGCTGCTGTTTTTGCTGTCGGTGTATTACCACGCCTGGATCGGCATGCGCGATGTGCTGATGGATTACGTCCAGGCCATGTGGATTCGCCTCGGCCTGCAAGTGCTGGTGTGTTTATTTTTGATCGTCTGTTCGATCTGGTCGGTCGTCATTCTGTGGGGCAACTAGCCTGCAAATTTCACGGGGACGCATTTGAGAGTGGGTTGATGAGCGAGTGATTTTTCGCTCGACTGACCGAGCAATATCGAGATATTGCGAGGGAAGAGAGCGGAAAAGCGCCGCTCAGCAGCCCGCTATCAAGTGCGTAGGCCAACAATCTTACGAAGTACAATTTGGAGTCGATGACATGAAAGGTTATCAAGTATGAAGAACGTTAACAAATCGGGCCGACCCGTGAAATATGCAGGCTAAACATGGCTTCAACACTTGCGGTGCGTAAATTTGATGCGGTGGTGGTGGGCGCGGGCGGCTCGGGTCTGCGGGCAGCGTTGCAGCTTGCCACGGCGGGGCTGAAGGTCGCGGTGATTTCCAAAGTGTTCCCCACCCGCTCCCACACCGTGGCCGCGCAGGGCGGGGTGGGTGCGGCACTCGGCAACATGGGCGAGGACAACTGGCACTGGCACATGTACGACACCATCAAGGGCTCCGATTGGCTGGGTGACCAGGACGCCATTGAATTCATGTGCAAAAACGCGCCGCAGGCAGTGATTGAGCTCGAACATTTCGGCATGCCGTTTGACCGCAACGACGACGGCACCATCTACCAGCGCCCCTTCGGCGGCCACACGCAAAATTTTGGCGAGAAACCGGTGCAGCGTTCCTGCGCGGCGGCCGACCGCACCGGCCACGCCATGCTGCACACGCTGTATCAACGCAACGTGATGGTCAACACGCAATTTTTTGTCGAGTGGCTGGCGCTGGATTTGATTCGTGATGACGCAGGCGACGTGCTGGGTGTGACCGCGATGGAAATGGAAACCGGCGAGAGCATGATTTTCCACGCCAAGGCGACCTTGTTTGCCACCGGCGGGGCGGGGCGCATTTATGCCTCATCAACCAATGCGTTTATCAACACCGGCGACGGCCTCGGCATGGCGGCGCGCGCGGGCATTCCGCTTGAGGACATGGAGTTCTGGCAGTTTCACCCCACCGGTGTGGCCGGTGCCGGGGTGCTGATCACCGAGGGCGTGCGCGGCGAGGGCGGTATTTTGCTCAACGGCCTGGGCGAGCGTTTCATGGAGCGTTACGCGCCGACCATGAAAGACCTGGCCTCGCGTGATGTGGTGTCGCGTGCCATGGCCACCGAAATAAAAGAAGGCCGCGGTGCCGGCCCGAACAAAGATTACATCCTGCTGAAACTCGATCATCTGGGGCCGGACGTCATCAACAAACGCCTGCCGGGCATCCGCGAAATCGCCCTGCAATTCGGCAATGTCGATTGCGCCAAAGACCCGATCCCGGTGGTGCCGACCTGCCACTACCAGATGGGCGGCATTCCCACCAACTATCGCGCCGAAGTGGTGGTGCCCAAAGGTGACAACCCAAACAGCGTGGTCGCCGGCTTTTACGCCGCAGGGGAATGTGGCTGCGCATCGATACACGGCGCCAATCGGCTCGGCACCAATTCGCTCACCGATTTACTGGTGATGGGCAAATCGGCTGGCGACTCGATGGTCGAATACATCCGCAGTCAGACCGCTTACAAGGATTTGCCAACAGACGCGGGTGCGGCATCCATGGCACGTGTCGCCCGGCTCGACAACCAAACTGGCGGCGAATCGGTGCATGCGGTGGGGGATGCCATGCGCCAAACCATGCAGGCGCATTGCAGTGTGTTTCGTTTTCCCGACATGCTCATCGCCGGTGTCGAAAAAATTAAACAAGTCGCCGAACGCGCCAAACGCACCGAAATCAAAGACAAATCCAGGGTGTTCAACACCGCGCGCATCGAAGCGCTGGAGCTCGACAACCTGATCGAAGTGGCGCTGGCCACCATGATCTCCGCCGAAGCGCGCAAGGAAACCCGTGGTGCCCACGACCGCGCCGATTGCCACGACCGCCCCGGCTTCACCGCCGGCCGCGATGACGCCAATTGGCTCAAACACAGCCTCTGGTACAA
>JANPNJ010000069.1:0-4026 GCA_031427395.1 Burkholderiales bacterium | reverse complement strand
GCCATCAATTTTGAAATCATAGCCATACACATCGCGTATGGCTTCCAGCGCTTCGCGCACGGTTGTCCCGCGCAGGGTAACGGACAAGCTGCCCGCGACCTCGGGGTGCATCAACATGCTGTACCGGGTGTCGGTGACCATCGCCAAAAATACTTCGCGCGCCAGCGCGTTGTTGACGATCAGATCAAAGCGTGGCTCCGCCGCGACGGCGGCCTGTGCTGCGGGGTCGGCGGCCTGCAAGGCATCACTGATTTGCGGCGGGACCACGGCGGCGGGCCTGGCTGCCGTTGCCTGCGCCATCTCGCTGCGTATCGCCGAGGCTGGATCTGTTTTTGGGCCTGGGCTGGCACAGCCCGCGACCAGCACGGCGATGACAACCAGCACGGGTGAAATTTGAACGGCGGATCGAACGCGGTTGTGGTCTGGTTTCATTTTGTATTTCCTTTTTTGCCGTCCGTTTTGTTGTTCGGCGGGTTGACCTTTGACGAATTGACGGGCGCGCTGTCGGCGGGCGGGTTTGTCTGGCGTTTTTCAACGCCGGTGAATATTGCCAGCTTGCGGATGCCGGCCGCATTTTTCAACCATACCTCGGTTTCGGAAATGCGCTCAATACGCGCCCCGGCGAGGGTGTCACCGACCGCATAACGGCGGCTGTTCCAAACCAGAAAACGCACGCCGTTGACGCTCACCAGATGTTCGGCCCTGAGCATATCAATCGGCTCGCGCAAGGCAGCGGCAGGCGCGGCATAGGCGGCGGGTGGCTGCGTGGGGTCGCGGCTCGCCGGGTTCGCAGACTCGGCGATGCCCGCACACAGGAGCAAACTGCTTGCGATGATGCTGTTTGAAACCAGGCAAGGGATGGTTTTCATTTGCCCCCCGGCGGCAGGATCAGTCGTACGGACACCTGGGCTGGCGTCGAATCGGCCTTCAGCCATAACCCGCCCCACCGTACCTGCGGCAGCGCTTTTTCCAATGCCGCCAGATAGTGGGTCAAATCGGCATAACCGCCGGCAAAGGTCACATCCAGCACATTGCGCGGCGGCGGCACCACCGCATTGGACGCAATCGCCACCGCACCAGGGGTTGCCTGCATGATACGCACCAAGGTTACCTTGTCGTTGCCCTTGATGATTCTGGCCATCATGGCCGAAGCCGACATGCTGTCGGCGGGCGCGGAAAGCGCGGCGACTTCACGGTCAATGGCATCGATGTCGCCTTTCATTTTGCGAATCTCCGCATTCAGTTCTGTCGCCCGGTCGCGGCCGCGCCTCAACATTTCCAGATTGATTTCGGCACGCTGGCTGTCCATTGATGATGATTTTTGCTCAAGCTGCGCCACCAACAGCTTTTGTTGCGCGCGCAGCGGCGCAATGAACAACAGGTCGGTGCCCAATCCGATCAATCCGATCAGGCAAATGAACAGCAAAAACCGCTCACGCAACGCCAGTGCATTCACGCGTGCGGCAATCTGCTTCCACAGCTTGTTCATTGCCATATCCCTTCATCGGCAAAGGGAGACACCAGGCTGGCGGTAATGCCAAACGAATATACCGACATTGCACGGGGCGGCACCGCAGGCTCCATGCGCTCGATGCGTATGACAGGCACATGGCCTGCCGCCAGATAACCCGACGCATTGAGTTGCACCACCAGGGCGTTGACCGCGAGCGGATCAAGCGTCTTGCCGCTGAATTCGATACGGGGCCCGCTGCTGCGGATTTCTGTCAGCCACGCCTGGGGAGGCACACTTTCGGCAAACAAGCGCATCAGGGCGCTGGAACCCCCTTTTTCAAAGGCTGCGCCATGCCGCAATGTATCGCGCGCGATCCGCTTGGTGTTGAGCAACATCTGCTGGCTGCGCAGCGCCGTCTCCAGTGCGGCGACCTGTTGCGGCGTGGGCAACACCTCGCCGTCAATCGACGGGGAAGCGATCCTTGCCTTCTCCGCCGCCTGGCGTCCGGCATTCAAGGTGATTTCCCGGCTGATACTTTGCGTCTCGACATACGCAAAGCGGGCAACCGCAGCCATCGCCAGCAGCGCAATCACCACCCACCACAAAATCAGGCGTGCAGAGAACAATTCCCGCGTGGGGATCAGCGTCGCGTTGTAGAGATTGATCTGCCGCAGGCCCGGCATGGCGACAGCGGGCTTCACGATTTCACCATCGGACGCAGCAGCGCACCCAACAACGGCAGGAAGGCCGCATCGCGCCACGGCGGCAGGGCTTTGCTGGCGGGCACTTTGAATACGGTTGACAGGTAAAACGGCCGGGTATCCAGGCGGGTCTCGACCTTCAGCAATTCAATGATCGCCGTGGTCGCATTGCCCGCCTCCACCCGCAGGGATGTCAGCGGTGTCTGGGGGTACATGTCGTCCCACATATCCAGCGTGCGATGAAGCTGGGTGAGCGAGCGCGCCAGCGCCTCGGCCCCGGCATTGGTGCCAATCAACGCCGACTGCACGTTGTCAACCGCTGCGGCGAGGATGTCGGAATCAAATTCAAAGCGGCGGAAAAAGCACAGTTCACCGCCGACTGTCACCACCATCAATGCCCGTCCGGCGTCGGCCACCAGCGCCGCCGCGACCGCCGGCGCATCCGGCTCGGCCAACAAGCTGGCGTGCAACAGGTTGCGCAGCGCGGTTTCGGCAACATCAATGACAGACATGTGAATGCCGAGATTCTGGCACTCCAGCATGCGCGCGCGCACGATGTCATTGTTGGCGATGACGGCGATGACGTTGTCATTGCGGCCCGCCTCGCCGTGAACCGGCATCACATCCAGCGTGTAATCGTTTGGCGAGCCTTCGACAAATTCCATCGCCCGCCAGCGCACGGCACTGACCAGCTCCTCCGGCGGCACGTTCGGGGAATCAAATTGCAGAATCTGGTATTCACGAGGAACCAGCACCGCGATGGCGCGCTCCGCGGATGGCAGCAACGATTTGATGCGTTTGGTGAATGCCTCGCGTGACTGGCTGCCGCGCAGCTCGGTGCCCCACGCCGCGATATTCGCGCCGCGTTCACCGGATAGGGAAGCGAGCACATAACGCAGCGCGTTGTCTTCCAGCGTCAGCGCGAGGGTGTGTCCCCTGACGAGCGCGCGCCCCGGCAATCTGGAAAGCAATTCCTTCAGCACGCGTCCTCCCTGTAGTGACTCAAGCCAATTTCATCCCGACCTCGCCTGGTTGGCGACCACAGGGGGAGATTGTACACGTTGCCAACTGCCACACCACGTTCTTTCGACGCAAAACACCGGTCGGTTAGCCCGCATTCCACCACCGCCGCAAGCAGCGTGTCATGCAGTGGAAATTTCACCGGAAATCCTCGCGCCAAATCCGGTTGGCCGAATTGTTGAGCGTGCCGGACTTGAAGGCGTTCACGGTCACGGTCAATGGAATATCCTGGAAGATGCCGTTGGCATCGGTCACCCGAATAATGAAAATATTGGCACCCGCCGCAGTCGGGGAAGTCGCATAGGCGAGGCTGAAATCACCGGTGAATGTGAGCGGCATTTGCCCGGCGATATTTGGCGCGGTAAAGGTGATGGGATTGGCTCCCGCCGATGTCCAGGTTTCGATGGCATTGGCGGCACTCAGATTGACCAGTGAATAAGGGTCGGCGGCCGCGCCCCACCCGGCCGGGGCCGTTATTGCCACACTGTTGACGGCGGCACAGCCGTTGTTGGTGATGTTGGTGGTGAGTACCACATTGGTGCTTGCGGCATTGGTGACGAGGGGATCGATCAGTACACCAAAATTGCCGCGCGTGATATTGGCGGAGGTGGAGGTTTGTGAGGTATGAATGGGCGAGCCGGCGGTGTTGCCGGTGCCGGTCGCCGAGCCGCTGAAGGTAAACGGGTTGGTTGTCCCGACCGCGTTGATTTGGTACACCCAGGTGATGGCGGTGTCGGGCGGTGACGATGGCACACTGGCGATGGGCGCGGCCGGCACCGGTCCCGACACAAACGTGACCGGTGCGCCAGCCACCGGCGTCAGCGTTGGCGTGACGTTCAACAGGTTGTACGG
>JANPNJ010000068.1:0-31067 GCA_031427395.1 Burkholderiales bacterium | reverse complement strand
GCAACCGACAGTTCCGGCCAATCCAAATTGTACTTCGTGATAGTGATGGCCTGCGCGCTCGATAGCGGGCGGCTGAGCGGTTCTTTTCCACTCTCTTCCCTCGCAATATCTCGATATTGCTCGGTCAGTCGAGTGAAAAATGACTCGCTCATCCACCCACTCTCGAACGCGCCCCCGTGAAATATGCAGGCTAGGCCGCCACAGGCGATAAAATTGACGCCTTCGGAACAACGTGTGATGCCACACGCTTTCCAAATACCCAAACACAGGCCGCCCCATGACCCCTACCACCTATGCCATGACCACCCCGCCAGGCCGCCATGAATGACCGGCCCCCGGCGCGGCCCGCCACCCCCACCCGCGAGGAAACCATACTGCTGGCACCCTTTGTCGGGCTGGGGCTTGAGGCGATTGTGGTGCCACAAACCGCCGCGCAGTTTGCCGATGCCGCGGCCGCGATCCGTGCCGCCGGGGTGGTGGGGTTTGACACCGAATCCAAGCCCACCTTTGTGGTCGGCGAAATCAGCGAAGGTCCGCATGTGGTGCAATTCGCTACACTTGACAAGGCGTATATTTTTCAGTTGTGCCACACCATTGGCCACGCGATTTTGCTTGATTTGCTGCAATCCACCGATGTGCGGAAAGTGGGTTTTGGCCTGGCGCAGGACCGCAGCCAGATCCTGCGGCGGCTGGATGTCCAGCTCGATGGTGTGCTCGATCTGGACAGCGAATTTCGCAAGGCCGGATACCGGCACACGGCCGGCGTGCGTGCGGCGGTGGCGATTGTGCTCAACCAGAAATTCCACAAATCCAAGCGTGTCACCACCTCAAACTGGGCGGGGGCGCAACTGAGTGACAAACAATTGTTGTATGCGGCCAATGACGCCTATGCCGCGCTCAGGGTGATGAACGCGATGAATTTTCCCGGTACACCATGACCGCGACGCCAACTTCGGCCAACGCGGAACTTGTTGCCCGCTCGCTGGCCCGCGTCTGGCATCCCTGCACCCAGATGAAACACCACGAACAATTCCCGCTGGTGCCGATTGCCTCCGCTGACGGTGTCTGGCTGACCGATTTTGACGGCAAGCGATATTTGGATTGTGTGTCGAGCTGGTGGGTGAATCTGTTCGGCCACGCCAATCCGCGCATCAACGCCGCCATCAAGGCGCAGCTCGACACACTCGAACACGCCATGCTGGCCGGCTTCACCCACGCGCCGGCGGTAGAGCTGGCCGAGCGCCTGCATAAACTCACCGGCCTGGGCCACGCGTTTTTCGCCAGTGACGGCGCCTCGGCGGTGGAAATCGCACTGAAAATGAGCTTTCATTTCTGGCGCAACGTTGGGGCGTCCGGCAAGAGCAAATTTGTTTCGCTGGCAGGCAGCTATCACGGCGAAACCCTGGGTGCGCTGTCGGTGACCGATGTGGCGATATTCCGCGACACCTATGCGCCGCTGCTTGCCAATAATTTGCGGGTGCCGTTTCCTGTCGATGTGGACGATGCCTTGGCCGCGCTGGAAAAAATATTGCGCGAACGCCACAGTGAAATCGCCGCCATGATTGTCGAGCCGCTGGTGCAGGGCGCGGCGGGTATGCGCATGTATTCGCCGCTGTATCTGCAACGCGCGCGCGCGTTGTGCAGCCAATATGGCGTGCACCTGATCAATGATGAAATCATGACCGGCTTCGGCCGCACCGGCAGCATGTTCGCGTGGCAGCAGGTCGATGCCGCGTGGCCGGATTTCATGTGTTTGTCCAAGGGCATCACCGGCGGTTATTTGCCGCTGTCGTGTGTGCTCACCACCGACAACATCCACGATGCGTTTTACCACGACGACACGGCGCGCGGATTTTTGCATTCGCATTCCTACAGCGGCTCGGCGCTGGCCTGCCGTGCGGCGCTGGCGACACTCGACATTTTTGCCAGTGACGATGTGATTGTCCGCAATTGCCTTCAGTCCGCAACATTCACCGCCATGACCGCACCCCTTCAAGCCCATCCACGCGTCAAAAATTTCCGCAACCAAGGCATGATCTGGGCGTTTGAGGTTGAATCAAACCAGACCGCCTTCCCCCGGCATTTTTTTGCCGCCGCCCTGCGCCGCGGCCTGCTGCTGCGGCCCATTGGCAACAGTGTGTATTTCATGCCGCCTTATGTGATTGACGGCGAGGCATTCCAAATGATGGTGGATGCCACCATTGCCGTCATTGATGAGGTGGGGTCATGAAAAGTTGGATGTGGGTGTTTGTTGTCGCCCTGCTCGCCGGCCAGGCTGGGGTACAAACCAGCGCACAAACCAGCGCACAAACCAGCGCACAAACCAGCGCACCAACCAGCGCACCAACCAGCGCGGCGCTGCCGCAAACTGTTGCCGATATTTTCACCAGGGCGCAAGTGCCGCCGGAAAATGTCGCGGTTGTCATCAAGGAGGTCGGCGCGCGCGCACTGCTGCTGTCGCTCAACGCCGACCGGACCATGAACCCGGCCTCGGTGATGAAACTCGTCACCACCTTTGCCGCACTCGAATTGCTGGGTCCTGCCCACACCTGGAAAACGCAGGTGTACGTGGCCGGTGAATTGCGCGGCTCAACCCTGCATGGTGATTTGGTGTTGAAAGGCGCGGGCGACCCGAAATTGACCGTCGAGCGATTCTGGATGTTGCTCAAACAATTGCGTGAACGCGGCTTGCGCACCATTGAGGGCGACTTGCTGCTGGACCGCTCGTTTTTTGCCGAGATTGAAAACGATCCGGGCAAATTTGATGGCGAATCACTGCGCGCCTACAACGTTGTGCCCGACGCCATGATGGTGAATTTCAAGACGGTGCGGGTGCACTTCGCGGTGTCGGTTGACGACCGCAACGTGAGCATCGCGCCCGACATCCATCCCGCCCAGATCGACATTGTCAATCGTGTCAAGCTGATCGATGCGCCCTGCGGCGACTGGCGCGAACGCATCAAGCTCGATATGCAAACCGTGTCGGCGACGCGCATCCGGCTGGTGTTCACCGGCAATTTTTCGCGCCGCTGCGGGGAGGGCACCTGGAACATCGCGCTGCTCGACCACGCCCGCTTTGTCGGCGGCGTGTTTGCCCACATGTGGGCGGAGGTCGGCGGCACCTGGAAGGGCGCGGTCAAGCTGGCAGCCACACCGGCCGATGCAAAATTGATCGCCACCAGTGAGTCCGCGCCGTTGAGTGACATGGTGCGCGACATCAACAAATTTTCCAACAACGTGATGGCGCGGCAACTGTATCTGACGCTTTCGGGCGAGATCGACAAACTGCCGGCCACACCCGCGCGCTCCTTGGACATCGTGCGCGGCTGGCTGGCGAAAAAAGGCATCGCCGCACCGGAGCTGGTGATCGAAAATGGTTCCGGGCTGTCGCGCATCGAGCGCATTTCCGCGACCTCACTCTCGCAGTTGCTGGACGCCGCGTGGCGCTCGGCGGTGATGCCGGAATTCATTTCCTCACTGTCGCTGATGGGCGTGGACGGCACCTTCCGGCGGCGGCTGCGCACCGATTCTGTCAACGGCAATGCGCATGTCAAAAGCGGCACCCTGAATGACGTGCGGGCGCTGGCAGGCTATGTGCTGGCCAATGACGGACGCCGCTACAGCGTGGTGATGATGGTCAACCACGCCAATGCCATCCTCACACAGGATGCGCAGGATGCATTGGTGCAGTGGGTTTATGCGCGACCGGCACCATCACAAAACTGACAAAGTCGTTTATTGGCGGGATTTTTGGGACATTTTTGCCGCAAACGGCAATCTACAAGCGAACTTTGGCTTCTTATCGCCCGCGCTGTACACGCGGACGTTTTCCCACTTCAATATTCAGCGCGGTGTCTTTTTGGTTGCGGATGACGCCAAATTTGGCAGTGTCACCTGGCTTGAGTGCCGCGATCGCCGCCATTGCCGCCACGCTGTCCTGGATGGGTTTGTCGTTGATCGACACAATCACATCACCGGTTTTCATGCCGGCCTTTTCGGCGGGGCTGCCGCGGTTGACCGACGACACCAGCGAGCCGCGCGCCGCGCCGATTTTCAGTGACAGCGCCAATTCCGGGGTGACATCCTGCGGCGAGATGCCGACAAAGCCGCGCGTCACCGCGCCGTCTTTGATGATTTGCTCCATCACGTCCTTGGCCATCGACACCGGAATGGCAAAGCCGATGCCGAGCGAGCCGCCGCTGCGTGAATAAATCACGCTGTTGATGCCTAGCAGATTGCCATTCATGTCCACCAGCGCGCCACCTGAATTGCCCGGATTGATGGCGGCATCGGTCTGGATGAAATTTTCGTAGCGGTTGACGCCCAGCCGGTTGCGGCCGAGTGCGCTGATGATGCCCATGGTCACCGTTTGGCCGACACCGAAGGGGTCGCCAATGGCCAGCACCACATCGCCCACCTGGGATTTGTCGGATTGGCCGAGGGTGATCGCCTTGAGTCCCGCGCCCTCAACACGCAACACCGCCAAATCGGTTTCGGGATCACTGCCCACCACTTTCGCGGGCAGCACCCGGCCGTCACCGAGCGAGAGTTTGATGTCGCGGGTATTGGCCACCACATGGTCGTTGGTCAAGACATAGCCGCCTTTTTCGTCGGCGTTGACAATCACGCCGGAGCCCAGGCTTGCCTGCTGGCTGTTGTCGTCATTCTCATTGTCGGGCTCGCCAAAAAAACGCCGGAACAAGGGGTCGTTGGCGAGCGGATGGTTTTTGGGCACGCCGACATTGCGCGACGACGACACGTTGACCACGGACACCTTGGCGCGGTTGGCGGCGTCGGCAAAGCCACCGCGCAAGGCGGATGGCGGCGAGGCCACGGCCACGAGCCCGCCGACTTGCGCGGTCTCGCGGATTTCCACAATGTTTTTGCGCCACGGATTCCAGTCCGGGCGGACCAGGGTCACGACAAACACCACCGCCAGCGTGACGGTGACAAACTCAGCAAAAATCAACCAAAGACGGCGCATGGCGGGCTTGCCCAAAAAAGGAATGGAGCAAGTATGGGGGTGGTGCGGAAAAAATCAAAGGGGCGACCGCCGGGTTTGCCCATCAGCCGCCCCAGACCAGATGCAAATTTATTTCTTCAACGCATCCCGAATCTCCCGCAGCAACACAATATCGTCGCGCGGCGGTGCGGGCGGCGCGGCGTTTTTCAGCTTGTTCATTTGTTTGACCATCAGAAAAATGATGAACGCCAAAATCGCAAAGTTGAGGGCGATGGTGATGAAATTGCCATAGGCGATGACCGCGCCGGTTTTTTTCGCTTCCGCCAGCACCAGCCCGGTGGCCTGGCCGCTGAGCGGGATGTACATATTGCTGAAATCAACCCCGCCGGTGAGCTTGCCGACCACCGGCATGATGAGGTCGCCCACCACCGAGTCAACAATCTTGCCAAACGCCGCGCCGATGATCACACCCACGGCCAGATCCATCACATTGCCCTTGACGGCAAATTCCCGAAACTCTTTCATCATGCTCATGTTTAACCCCTGAAAAACGCGCTGTTTGCGCGAGGCAAACACTGTATTGCCGCCAAAAACCCCTGTCAATGTGATGCTTGGCAAATCCTGGTTAACTTTCGTGTCAATAAAAATTTGCTTAAAAAACAAAGCGTTGCGCGTAAAAGCCCTGTGCTTTTGGGGTTGGGGGCTTTAAGTTCGACAGGGCAATGGATTAAAATGCCGTCTGTTGCGCATTGCCACTTTCGGATGTCGTCAAATTCTGCCATTCACGCAGTGATGCCGACGTTGATTTCCCTCCTTTTTTCAGGTCTGTCCAAGCCATGAGCGCCATTGTCCAGAATGATCTTGATCCCAAAATGCGCCGCACGCTGGTTATCGGCGGCTGCGTTGTCGGCGGTGTTGCCGGTGTTGCCAGCGTGGTGCCTTTTGTCGGCAGCATGTTCCCGTCGGAGCGCGCCAAGGCGGCGGGTGCGCCGGTCGAATACGCAATTGATAAATTGGAGCCCGGCCAGTTGGTGACGGTGGAATACCGCGGCGCGCCGCATTGGGTGATCCGCCGCACGCCAGAGATGATCGCGCAGTTGGCCAAAAATGACGCGCTGCTGGCGGATCCGGCCTCGGTGGATTCCAAACAGCCCGCCACCGCGGTGAACGCACACCGCTCCATCAAGCCGGAATTTTTTGTGGTCAAGGGTGTGTGTACGCACCTGGGCTGCTCGCCGACCATGCGCAAAGACATCGCCCCGGCGGATTTGGGCGCGGATTGGCCGGGCGGTTTTTTCTGCCCCTGCCACCAATCCAAATTCGACATGGCCGGGCGGGTGTTCAAGGGCATGCCGGCACCGAAAAACCTGGAAGTCACCGCCTATCGGTTCATCGATGACAACACCATCGAAATCGACGCCGACCTGAAGACCGTGGCCAAAGCCGCCCTCGCCACCGACAGCAAAGGAGCCTGACGATCATGGCCAGCGGACCCAAAGCAGCAATCACCCCGCCCGTCGCCGGGCCCCTCGGACAGGTATTGGTATGGGTGGATCAGCGGTTTCCGCTGATGTCACTGTGGAAAAACCATCTGTCCGAATACTATGCCCCGAAAAATTTCAATTTCTGGTATTACTTCGGCTCGCTCGCCATGCTGGTGTTGGTGATGCAGATTGTCACCGGCATTTTTCTCACCATGAATTACAAGCCGGATGCCAAGCTGGCCTTCGCCTCGGTCGAATACATCATGCGTGATGTCAACATGGGCTGGCTGATCCGCTACCTGCATTCGACGGGTGCCTCCATGTTTTTCCTGGTGGTGTATCTGCACATGATGCGCGGCCTGATGTACGGCTCCTACCGCAAACCGCGCGAGCTGATCTGGATTTTCGGCTGCCTGATTTACCTGACCATGATGGCCGAGGCGTTTTTCGGCTACTTGCTGCCGTGGGGACAAATGTCCTATTGGGGCGCGCAGGTCATCATCAATCTGTTTGCCGCCGTGCCCATCATCGGCCCCGATCTGGCAGTGTGGATTCGCGGTGACTACAACATCAGCGATGCCACCCTCAACCGCTTTTTTGCTTTTCATGTGATTGCCCTGCCGCTGGTGTTGCTGGGGTTGGTGGCGGCGCACATCATGGCGCTGCACGAAGTCGGCTCAAACAATCCGGATGGCATCGACATCAACAAACACGTTGATCCCAACACCGGCATTTCATTGGACGCGATTCCGTTCCACCCGTACTACACGGTCAAGGACGCGCTGGGCGTGACGGTGTTTCTGGCGTTGTTTTCGGCGATTGTGTTTTTTGCGCCGGAAATGGGCGGCTACTTTCTGGAAGCGCCGAATTTTGTGCAGGCCGATCCGCTGCAAACCCCCGCGCACATCGCGCCGGTCTGGTACTTCACACCGTATTACGCCATGCTGCGCGCCGTGCCGTCGTTTTTTGGTTCGGCCTTCTGGGGTGTGATGGTGATGGGCGCGGCCACCCTGATTTTGTTTGCCCTGCCGTGGCTGGATCGCGGCAAGGTGCGCTCGGTGCGTTATCGCGGGCCGCTTTACAAAAAATTCCTCGTCGCGTTTGTCATCAGCTTTTTGGTGCTGGGTTATCTCGGTGTGGTGCCGACCACGGTGTGGGGGCAAATCCCGAAAATGCTGCCAATCATCGGCGGGCTCGACACCGCCACACTGGTGTCACGCATTCTCACCGCCGTGTATTTTTCCTTCTTTTTGTTGATGCCCTGGTACACCAAAAAAGACATCCCCAATGAATTGCCCGAGCCGGAAAGGGTGACACACTGATGAACACAAACCTGACCCGATGGTTGTTGTCCGCGCTGGCGGTGTGTATTTCGGTCCCGGCGATAGCCGCCGGCGGTGCCGCCGTGCACCTGGACAGCGCACCCGTCAATCTCAGTGACCAGCCCTCGCTGCAGCGCGGCGCGCGCAATTTCGTCACCAACTGCCTGAATTGCCACAGCGCGCAATTCATGCGCTGGGGCCATCTGACCCAAATCGGTTTGACCGAGGAGCAGATCAAAGCCAATTTGATGTTCAACCCCGAGGCCAAGTTCAGCGACTACATGACCACCTCGCTCGATCCCAAAGACGCGAAGGAATGGCTGGCGAGTGTGCCGCCGGATCTCACTCTGGTGGCGCGGGTGCGCGGCGCGAATTGGCTCTACACATTTTTGCGCGCGTTTTACGTTGACCCCAACAGCCCGTCGGGTTGGAACAACGAGGTGTTCCCCGGCGTGAGCATGCCGCATGTGTTGCACGACCTGCAGGGCGCACCATTCAAACTGGTGGTCGGCGAAAAAGAATCCCACGGCAAAAAAGTGCCCGTCACCAAGCTCACGGTGCAGCGCGCGGGCACCCTCTCGGCGCAGGAGTACGACCTGTACGTGCGTGACCTGGTGAATTACCTGGTCTTCATGGGCGAGCCCGTACAGCTCAAACGCACACAATGGGGTGTGTGGGTGCTGTTTTTCCTGGTCATTGCGTTTTTTGCCGCATTAGTGGTCAAGCGCGAATACTGGAAAGACGTGAAATAGCCGCACCGGTTTTATTCTTCCGCCAGCGGCCCCGCCGCTGGTGATTATCCGCAATGCACAAGCCGCACAGAAAAGAAACAGGATCGCATCATGATGACGCTTTATTCCGGCACCACCTGCCCGTTCAGCCACCGCTGCCGCATTGTGCTGTATGAAAAAGGCATGGATTTCCAGATCCTCGATGTCGATTTGATGAACAAGCCGGAAGATCTGGCGGTGATGAATCCGTACAACCGCACCCCGGTGCTGGTCGAGCGCGATTTGATCTTGTATGAGTCCAACATCATCAACGAGTATATCGACGAGCGCTTTCCGCATCCGCAGTTGATGCCCGCCGACCCGGTGATGCGCGCCCGCGCCCGGCTGATTTTGTACCGCATGGAAAACGAGATTTTCAACCATGTCGACACCCTCGAGCGCGGCAAACAGGCGGCGTTTGAAAAAGCGCGGTTGTACATCCGTGAAAACCTGATCCAGCTCGCGCCGATTTTTGTCAAACAAAAACACATGCTGGGAGACGATTTTTCGATGCTCGATGTGGCCATCGCGCCGCTCTTGTGGCGTTTGGACCACTACCAGGTGAACATGCCCAAGACCGCGGCACCCTTGCTCAAATACGCCGAGCGCCTGTTTTCACGCCAGGCATTCATCGATTCGATGACCGCCTCCGAAAAAGCGATGCGCCGGTAATGATCGTTGCCTTCGGCAAAAACACATGGTGTTGCCTGACCGGTTGAGGGGACATGTCTGATCTATCCACCAAGCCCTATTTGATTCGCGCCATTTTTGAATGGTGCAATGATGCCGGCTTCACGCCCTATCTGAATGTCCGGGTGGACCAGAACGTCAAGGTTCCGGTTGAATATGTGAAAAACGGCGAGATTGTCTTGTCGGTCGCCAACCAGGCGACCCGCAATCTGACCATCGGCAACGACCACATTCAATTTTCGGCGCGGTTCAACGGTATGTCACGGGAAATTTCCGTGCCGGTTTATGCGGTGCAGGCGATATTTGCGCGCGAAAACGGCCGGGGCTATTTCTTTGAGCCGGATGCCATGCCGGAATGGGATGCCACCGCCAAAACCTCCCATGCCGCTCGTCCCCAACCCACGCCAAATCTTCAGTCCGTGCCTGTGGCAGCAGAGATGATCCACGCCAGTGATGCGCCACAGCCCGCCACGGAAACAGAGGCCACGTCTTCCGCCGCGGTTGATGACCCCACCAAGCCCAAAGGCACACCGCGCGGCAACCTGCGTGTGATCAAATAGCCGCCTTTTTAGCCGAACAATTGAGAGGAAGACTGCCATGAGCATGACCGTTGCTGAACTTCTCGCGGACAAGGCCAAACAATCACCGGACACAACCCTGGTCACAGTCGGTGCCGACACCGCCGTGTCCCAGGCCATCGCCACCATGAGCGAAAAAGCGATCAGCTCGGTGATGGTCATGGACAAGCAGCACATGCAGGGGCTCATCACCCTGCGCGAAATCCTGGCCGCGCTCAACCAGCAGGGTGGCGCGATCATGCAGGCCACCTGCCGCGAGGTGATGAAGGCCAATCCGCCCGTCGCCCGACTCACCGACACCGTTGACCATTTGCGCCAACTGATGACCGAGCTGCATATCACACACGTGCCGGTGATGCACCAGGGCGTGGTGACGGGCATATTGTCATTCCACGACATTGCCCGCAGCGCGATCAAGGACGCCACCTTCGAAAACCAACTGCTCAAGCAGTACATCAAAAACTGGCCGGACTGACGGTTCCGCCGCCGCAACAGGGATAGGTTCAGCCAAGCCGGTAGTGGGCAAACAGGCCCGCGAACACCGCCGCGCCAAACCAAGTGTTGTGCAAAAACGCGCGCAGGCAAAAATCGCGTTGCCGGGCGCGAATCAGGCGGTAGTGATACAGCGCGATCATCGCAGCAATGGCCATGCCCAGCCAATACGGCCACCCGAGGCCAACGGACTTGCCGATGCCGACGAGTATCCCCAGCGCCGCGAGGTAGCAAAACATCACCGCCGCGACATCGAAGCGCCCGAACAAAATCGCCGAGGTGTTGATGCCCAGTTTCAGATCGTCGTCACGATCCACCATGGCGTATTCGGTGTCATAGGCGATGGTCCAGAACACATTGGCCGCCAGCAGCCACCACGCCAGCGCCGGCACCGAGCCGGTCACCGCCGCAAAGGCCATCGGGATGCCGAACCCAAACGCCACACCCAGCACCGCCTGCGGCATGACAAAAAACCGCTTGGTGAAAGGGTAAGCCGCCGCCAGCGCCGCCGCGATGACACTCAATTGCAGGCTCAGCGTGTTCAGAAAAAAAACCACCAGACAGAGCGCCGCCAGCGCCAGTGCCGCGGCCACCAGCACGGCCTCGCGCGGCGCGATCAATCCTGCGGCGAGCGGCCGGTTGGCAGTGCGCGCCACATGCGCGTCAAATTTCCGGTCCGCAACATCATTGATCGCACAGCCCGCCGAACGCATCAGAAATGTGCCGAGCACAAACACCGCCAGGATCATGCCATCGGGCGTGCCGCCGGATGCCATCCACAATGCCCACAGGGTAGGCCACAGCAGCAACAGCGTGCCGATGGGTCGGTCAAAACGAATGAGTTTGAGGTAGAGCGAAAATTTGCGCGCGGCGGACATGGGATATTTTCGTCTTTATGCAAAGGCAGCGGCAATCATGACATGCATAACGGCATGATGGGCGGGCGAGTTCAGGCAAAAATGCTTGAAACAGCCCGTCATTGCTGGTGTTTCATTTTTTGTGTTGATCTGCAAACATGGCCGACAAAAAAATCTCCGTCACCAACAGCGGCCTGCCCGCTTTGAGAAACACGCTGCGCCGCGCCCAGCAGCTTCCCGGATGGCTGCCGGTGTGAGCACGGAGAACAGCCATTAAATCATCGGTGTGGCGCAGTTTTTTGTATTCGATGGGCATGCGTGTCACGGTCGGGTCGCGGAACAACATTTCCGCCAACGGGCGCGCGCCGAGCCGCGACAGGCCGCGCCATGCCCCGCGCAAATCCCGGCGGCTGACGGCGGTGTGGGCAAACACCAGCGGCACCCCGCCGTCCTTGAGCAGGACTTCACGAATCATGGCCAGCTCGCCGTGGCGCAGGCCAAGCGCACGGCATTCATCATGATTCGGCCGCGCCAGCCGCTGTGAAAGCCTCTGCAGATTGAATGCGGCAAAATGTTTGACGATGCGCGCGGTCAGTGAGCCGCGGTCCGTGAGCCAGCTGCGCAGGGTTCCGCCCGGCGGTATTTGCCGCCACGCGTCAGGCTGGACAAGTTTGATGGTGCGCAAGTTGACCGCCTACGCTTTCAGGAAATGCTGGCGCGATCCCAGCCAGCGGGTGAGATGCCGGTCGGCGTCGAGAACGTGGAGGGCATCGCGGGCGAGCATGGTGGTCGCGGCATCACGCGCGGCCTCGAGCAAATCCACATCGCGTTCGATATCGGCAAACCGCAGCAGTGGCGCGCCGGACTGGCGTGCGCCCAGGTGTTCGCCGGGGCCGCGTATCAATAAATCCTGGCGGGCGATTTCAAAGCCGTCGGTGGATTCATAAATGACCTTCAGCCTGGTCCGCGCGGTTTCGCCGAGCGGGGATTGATACAGCAGGATGCAGGCGCTTTGTTTTGCCCCGCGCCCGACCCGGCCGCGCAGCTGGTGCAGTTGCGACAGCCCCATGCGTTCGGCGTGTTCAATCACCATGATGGTGGCGTTGGCCACATCCACGCCGACTTCGATGACCGTGGTGGCGACCAGCAGATGGATTTCGTTGTTGATGAATTGGCGCATGACGGCATTTTTTTCCAGTGGCGTCATGCGGCCGTGCACCAACCCCACATTGAGGTCGGGGAATTCGGCGGCAATGCGCGCGAAGGTGTCGACGGCGGTCTGCAATTGCAGTTTTTCGCTTTCCTCGATCAGCGGACACACCCAGTATGCCTGCCCGCCGGCCAGGCAGGCGACACGCAGGCGCTCGAGCAATTCATCGCGGCGGCTGTCGGCCATCAGGCGGGTGGCGACGGGCGTGCGGCCGGGCGGCAGCTCGTCGATGACCGACACATCCAAATCCGCGAAATAACTCATCGACAAGGTGCGCGGAATCGGTGTCGCGCTCATCATCAATTGGTGCGCCTCGGTGGGCTTGCCGCCGCCGGCTTTTTCACGCAATGCCAACCGCTGCGCCACGCCGAAGCGGTGTTGTTCATCGATGATCGCCAGCCCGAGATTGGCAAAGGCCACGCCATCCTGGAACAACGCGTGGGTGCCAATCGCCAGTTGGGTGCGGCCGTCGGCAATCGCGGCCACGGCTTCGCGTTTTTCGCGCGCCTTCAGGCTGCCGGTGAGCCACGTCACCACCACGCCTTGCGGGGACAACAATTCCGCGAGCTTGCGAAAATGCTGCTCGGCGAGAATTTCCGTCGGTGCCATCATTGCCACCTGAAATCCGCATTCCATGGCCTGGGCGGCGGCGAAGGCCGCGACCACGGTCTTGCCGGAACCGACATCGCCTTGCAGCAGGCGCTGCATCGGATGGGGCTTGGCCAGATCGAGGCTGATTTCCGCGATGGCGCGTTGTTGTGCCCCGGTCAAGGCAAACGGCAGCGAGGCATGCAGTGGTGTTGAGAGCAGGCCGGTTGCCGCCATGCGCGGGGCGTTTTTGGCGTCGCGTGCGGCGCGCGCCTTTTTCATGGCGAGTTGTTGCGACAGCAATTCGTCAAATTTGATGCGCCGCCACGCCGGGTGGGTGCGGCCAGCGAGGCTGTCGAGTGACGCCGACGGCGGTGGGCGGTGCAGGGTGAGCACGCTGTCGGCAAAGTCTGGCAAGTGGTGGCGGCGGCGTATCGCGGCGGGCACACAGTCGTCAAATTGTGCCGCCGCCGCCAGCGTGTCGAGCGCGCGCGGCCGATGATTTTGCGAATGGCCGCCTGCGAGACACCGGCCGTGGTGGAATACACCGGCGTGAGCGCCTCGGGCAGTGGGTCATTTGGTGCCACGATGCGATAACGTGGATGCACCATTTCCGCGCCGAAAAATCCCGGCCGCACCTCGCCAAACAGCCGCAGACGTTTGCCCGCCACCAGTTGTTTGACCTGGCTGCCGTAAAAATTCAGGAAACGCAGATGCAGCATGGTTTCGCCATCCCGCGCCTGCACCACCAATTGCCGCCGCGGCCGGTAGGTGATTTCGCTGTGGACGATTTCCACTTCCACCTGGCAATCCTGTCCGGGCAGGGCATCGCGCAGCGGCGTGAGACGGGTTTCGTCCTCGTAGCGCAGCGGCAAATGCAAGACAAAATCCCAATCGTCGCGCAAACCAATCGCGGCGAGTTTTTGCGCAATGGAGGTGATGGACGTGCCGGACGGGCCGGCTTTGGTGGCGGGTTTTGCCAAGACTGAAAGACCCGAATCTGTGCGGTGGGTGTGCGGTGGGTGTTTAGCCGCCGCCGCCGGAATCGGCCTGCAGCACCATCACGCCATCGATTTCCACCTGTGCGCCGCGCGGCAGGGACGCCACGCCCACCGCCGCGCGTGCGGGGTAGGGCTGGCGGAAAAAGGTCGCCATGATTTCATTGACCTTGGCAAAATTGGCCAGATCAATCAAGTACACATTGACTTTGACCAAATCATCCAGCGTACCGCCAGCCCCCGCGCACACGGCGGAGAGGTTTTCAAATACCTGTCGCACCTCGTGGTCAAAGCCGGACACCATTTGCATGGTTTTTGGGTCGAGCGGAATCTGCCCGGACAGATAAACGGTTGCAGACGGCCCGCTGATCTTGACGGCCTGGGAATAGGTGCCAATGGCGGCGGGTGCGGCGGCGGTGGAGATGATGGTTTTCATTTGTCGTTGGCCTTGTTGTCGGTTTTGATTTCTTTGGCAAGCCCGGATTTCTGCCGGGTGATGCGCACGACCTCGTCGAGCTGGCGCAAATGCCGCAACACCCGCGCGAGATGCTGGCGGTGGTTGACGTCGATGGTGAAATTCAGCGTGGAAAATTTTTCGTCGCGCGGCATGTCGTCCATGCGGATGTGCACGATGTTTGAATCGGCGCCGGAAATCTCGGCGGCGATTTTGGCAAGCACCCCGCGCGCGTCCGTGACGATGATGCGGATATCGACCTTGAAGAGTTTGTTGATGGCGCGGTCCCAGCTCACCTCGACCCATTTGTCGGGATCAAATTTGAAAGCGCCCGCCGCCGGACTGGAACGCAGGGTCGGGCAATCGTGGGTGTGCACCACGAGGCCCTGTCCGCCTTTCATCGCGGCGATGATCGGGTCACCCGGAATCGGCCGGCAACACGCCGCAAACTGCACCGCCATGTTTTCGGTGCCGCGAATCAAAATGGCGTCGCGGGGCTTGTGTTCCGGCTGCTCGAGCTCGGCCATTTCGAACAGGCGGCGCGCGGCCACAATGGCCAGCCGCTTGCCCAGGCCGATCTCCTCCAGCACTTCTTCCTTGCTGCGCACGCTGTCGCCCTTCTGCAGGCGCTGCCAATGTTTTTTGCCGAGGTCATTGGGGTCGAAATTGAGACTGCGCACCGCCTGGATCAACAACAGCTCGCCCAGCTCGACCGATTCGGCCTGCTGGGTGGTTTTCAGGTAATGGCGGATGTGCGAGCGCGCGCGGCCGGTGGCGGCATAACTCAGCCAGGACAGGTTCGGCCGCCCGGTTTCATTGGTGATCACTTCCACCCGGTCGCCGTTTTTCAGCATTTGTGAAAGCGGCGCGGCGTCATCGTTGACCTTGACGGCGACCGTGCGGTTGCCGATGTCGGAATGGATGGCGTAGGCAAAATCAATGGTGGTGGCACCGCGTGGCAGCGGGATGATTTTGCCCTTGGGCGAAAAAACATACACGGCGTCGGGAAACAAATCGACCTTGATGTGTTCCAGGAATTCGAGCGCGTCACCGGTTTCGGACTGGATTTCAAGCAACGACTGTAGCCACTGGTGGGTTTGCTGCTGAACCTGCGTGACATCGGTGTCGAGGGTCTTGTACAGCCAGTGTGAGGCCACACCGGCCTCGGCGATCTTGTGCATGTTGGTGGTGCGGATCTGCAGCTCGACCGGTGTGCCCTGCGGACCAAACAAGGTGGTGTGCAGCGACTGGTAGCCGTTGTTTTTGGGGATGGCGATGTAGTCCTTGAATTTGCCGGGGAAGGGCTTGTAGAGTGTGTGCAGCGCGCCCAGCGCAAGGTAACACGACGCCAGGTCGTCAACGATGATGCGAAAGCCGTAAATGTCGAGCACATCGGAAAACGAAATGTGTTTGTCGGCCATTTTCTTGTGGATCGACGACAGGTGTTTTTCGCGCCCCTTGACGGTGGCGTTGATGCCGAATTCGGCAAGGCGGGCTTTCATCGCGTCCTGGATTCTGCCGACCACCTCGCGGCGGTTGCCGCGCGCCGCTTTCACCGCCCGGTCGAGCACCGCAAAACGGTTTGGATGCAGGGCCTTGAAGGCCAGATCCTCGAATTCGTAATACACCGCGTTCAGCCCGAGCCGGTAGGCCACCGGCGAATAAATATCGAGCGTTTCGCGCGCCACCCGCTCCTGTTTGCCCTGATCCACCGCGCCGAGTGTGCGCATGTTGTGCAGCCGGTCGGCGAGCTTGATGAGAATCACCCGCACATCGCGCGCCATCGCCAGCAGCATTTTGCGGAAATTTTCCGCCTGTGCCTCCTCTATGGTGGCAAATTGCAGTTTGTCGAGCTTGGAGACGCCCTCCACCAGGTCGGCAACCGGTTTGCCGAACAGTTTGGCGATCTCATCGTTGGTGGTCGGGGTGTCTTCCACCACGTCGTGCAAAATCGCCGCGATCAGCGCCTGGGCATCCAGATGCCACTGGGCCAGCAGCGTGGCGACCGCCAGCGGATGGGTGATGTAGGGCTCGCCGGACATGCGTGTCTGGCCTGCATGGGCATCACGCGCCATGACATAGGCCGCCTCCACCTTTTTGATGTCGGCTGGCTTGAGGTAGGTCGAGATGGTCGCCTTGAGCGCGGCGATTTCGCTGTCAGTCGATGGGGCAGGCGGGAATTCCGCAGTCCCGTCTGGCGCGGGCGGGCTCGGCAATGACGCAGGGGGAGGACTGGTATTTGGCAACATACGCACCTCCTCCCGGGGAATTACATGTCGGCGGACACCGCCGCAATGCTGGGCGCGATTGGTTTCAGGATATCGACTTTGATGTGGCCGCCGGCGATCTCGCGCAGCGCGATGACGCAGGGCTTGTCCTTGCCGGGCTCGACATAAGGGGCGGAGCCGAGTGCCAACTGGCGCGCGCGGGTGGTCGCCACCAGCGTCAACTCAAAGCGGTTCGGGATCAATTTAATGCAGTCATCAACGGTGATACGGGCCATGTGTTGCTCCAACAAGTCAAATTTCGGGAAAAACGCGCATCAACACCGTCAACGGCGCGGATGCAACGCGGGCTACTTGATCAAATCGGCATGGCGGGAAATTTGCCGGGTGGCGGTCAGTTGACACGCCCGCGTGATGGCACACAAATCCGCCAAGGCCGCGTTAAAGTCATGGTTGATAATAACATAGTCGGCATTGTGGACGTGTTTGAGGTCCTCGCGGGCGGCGGCAAGCCGCCGCGCGATGACTTCCGGCGGATCCTTGGCGCGCGCCACCAGCCGCCGCTGCAATTCGTCAATCGAGGGCGGCACAATGTAGATATAGACCATGCCGGGGAAGATTTTTTTGACCGCGCGCGCACCCTGCCAGTCGATTTCAAGCAACACATCGACGCCGGTGGCGCAGGTCTCGTCGAGCCATTTTTTTGAGGTGCCGTAAAAATTGCCGTACACCTCGGCGTGTTCGAGGAATTCGTCATCGGCAACCTTGGCGGCAAAATCCGCGCGGGAAATGAAATGGTATTCGCGGCCGTCGATTTCACCCGAACGCGGCGGACGGGTGGTGAAGGACACCGACAATCGAATCGAGGGGTTGCGCTCCAGCAAACCGGCGATCAGGCTGGATTTGCCCGCGCCTGATGGTCCCACCACGGTGAAAAGACAGCCAGCCATCCGCTCACTCGATATTCTGGATTTGTTCGCGCATTTGTTCGATCAGCACTTTCAGCTCGATCGACACCCTGGTTGATTCCGCCGACACCGATTTGGAGCCCAGGGTGTTTGATTCGCGGTTCAATTCCTGCATGAGGAAATCGAGGCGCTTGCCGATGGCGCCGCCACCCTTGAGCACCCGCCGCACCTCGCTGGTGTGCGCCCCCAGCCGGTTCAACTCCTCGGCGATGTCGATGCGGGAGGCAAACAGCACCACCTCCTGTTTCAGGCGGTCGTCACCCGCGGCCGCAATGTCGGCATCGGCGATTTTTTGCCTGAGCTTGTCCTCATAGGCCCGCACCATCTGCGGCACCAATGGGGCCACTTGTTGGGTGAGGCGGTCAATGCCGTCAAGGCGCTCTGTCAGCATGGCGGCCAATTTTTCGCCTTCGCGCGCGCGCGTGGCGTTGAGCTCGGCCACCGCCTCGGCAAACAGCGCCAACAATGGCTCCTTGACCGCCTCCAGCGTCATGTCGCCCGCAGCCATCACGCCGGGGGCATGCATGATTTCCCAGACCGACAGGGGGCGGGCATCAAAGACTTTGAGGATGGCGCGTTGTGTGGCCTGGAGTGCGACCAGCGCATCCGCGCCCGGCGTGGCATTCGCCACGGCCGCATCGGCGGTCATGGTCACCCGGCAATCCACTTTGCCGCGCGTGAGCAGCGCCGCCAATTGTTCGCGCATCGGCCCTTCCAGGCCGCGGATTTCCTCGGCCATGCGCGTCTGGAATTCCAGATAGCGGTGGTTGACCGATTTGATCTCGATCGCCAGGCGGCCGCCGGCGATGTCACGGGTGACAGCCGCAAAGCCGGTCATGCTTTTGACAGGTTGTGCCATCGATTGAGCCTGGCGCCGGTGGCGGGGTGGGTTGGACTGCAGGGTTTGGGCGGCGGAAAATCCGGCAAAACGCGATTAGGGGGTGCGCGTGTCTTGCCTTGCGGTTTCGGGCACAATTATAGCTCACCGTCATGGCCGCCCCACCCGCGGCCGGGACATTTGCCGCACCTTGACCAGGCTTTGCCATGGCGTCCCAACCAAACCAGCCTTTGCCGGAAGGCTATCAACTGCAAAATTACCGAATTGAAAAAATGCTCTCGTCGGGCGGGTTTTCAATCGTCTATCTCGCCCACGACGAAAACAACACCCCGTTTGCCATCAAGGAATACATGCCGTCGGCGCTGGTGGTGCGCACCAACGGCGCCGATGTGGTCATCAGCGCCGATGAAAACCTGGGGGTGTTCCGCCACGGCCTGAAATGTTTTTTTGAGGAAGGCCGCTCGCTGGCCGTGATCTCGCACCCGAACATCGTGCGGGTGGAGAATTTTTTTCGCGCCAACGAAACCGTGTACATGGTCATGCAGTATGTGCGTGGCCGCACCCTGCAATTCCACATCCAGCGCCACCGGCATGAATTTTCGGAAGCCTTCATCCGCCGCATGTTCACGCATCTGCTCAACGGCCTGCGCGAGGTGCACGCCAACAAGCTGTTGCACCTCGATATCAAGCCGGCCAACATTTACATCACCATGGAGGGCAAGCCGGTGTTGCTCGATTTTGGCGCGGCCAGACAGTCCCTGACGAGTGACGCGCCGAAGCTGCGCCCCATGTACACCGCCGGCTACGCCGCCACCGAGCAATACCAGGACCCAGGGCAAATGGGGCCCTGGACAGACATCTATGCCATTGGCGCGACCATGTACAACTGCATCGGTGGCAGTTGCCCGCAGCCGGCCAACGAGCGCGCCGAAAATGACCGGATGGAGCCCCTGCGCGGATTGGCCAAAGGCGTTTTTTCCGACGACCTGTATGACATCATCGACAAATGCCTGCAACTGGATCACATGGCCCGCCCGCAGTCGGCGTTTGAACTGCAAAAGGCGCTGATGAGGGATTCCAACGAATGGCGCGTCGAGCCTGAAACCGGCATTGTCGAGTCAACCTTCAGCAGCCGCCTCAAAGCCACGCTCAACAAGAAAATTTTCTGACCATGCGCTTTACCATCTTCCAGGGAAGCAACATCGGCGGCCGCAAGGTCAACCAGGACCGGCTCGCCTATTCGTATTCGAAAAATGTGCTGCTGATGGTGATTGCCGACGGCATGGGTGGGCACGCGCGCGGCGAGATCGCCGCCGAAATCGCGGTCAACACCATCAACAACCGGTTTCAGGTCGAGGCACGCACGGCACTGCGGCGGCCGAAGGAATTCCTCGAGTCGGCCATCCACGCCGCCCATCGCGCCATCATCGCCTTCGCCGACAAAAACGACATGCTCGAATGTCCGCGCACCACCATCGTGGCGGTGGTGATCCAGCACGGCAAGGCGGTGTGGTCGCATGTGGGTGATTCGCGGCTGTATTTTTTCCGTGATGGCAAGCTGGCGGGGGCGACGAGCGATCATTCGCGTGTGCAGCAAATGATTGACGCGGGCATCCTGACCCCGGCGCAGGCGGCGGTGCATCCGGACCGCAACAAAATCTACAACTGCCTGGGTGGCGTGTTGCCGCCGACCGTGACCCACTCTGACGAATGGCCGCTGCAAGTCGGCGACGGCATATGGATTTCGACGGACGGATTCTGGGGGCCGTTGAACACCGAGCAGATCGCCGCCAACGCGGACCGCCGTGATGTGCTGGCACTGGTGCCCAGGCTGATGCAAAAGGCCGAGAGCCTGGCCGGCGCCGACTCCGACAATCTCTCCGTGGTTGCCCTGACATGGGAGCGCCAGGACGAGGCTGCCTCCGCGTTGAACGTGACCGTGACCGAGCCTGTAGAAGGATTTGCCACTTCCGCGAAAACCATCCAGCAGACCGACGGCCTCAAGGACGATATTTCCGATGACGAAATCGAAAAAGCCATCGCTGAAATCCAGAATGCCATCAAAAACGTGGGGCGCTGACCGGGTGCGGCATCGATTCGGCAGGGTGCCAGCAATGATTCTGTGATATTCTTACAATTGTGTCATCGATCAATGTGGAGTATGAAATGAACGCTACCACCACGCTTTCCAGTAAATTCCAGATTTCCATCCCGAAGGCCGTGCGCGAGCAGCAGCAGTGGCAAGCCGGACAGGAGTTTGTGTTCATCCCCAAAGGACAGGGTGTGCTGATGATGCCGGTTCCCGAATTGAAAGAGCTCGTCGGCCTCGCCAATGGCGCGCGCACCACAGGCTACCGCGACCGCAAGGATCGCTGCTGATGGCGGTTGCCGCGCGTGTTGTTGATACGTCGGTGTGGATCGAATGGCTGACAGGCAGCGCGCTGGGCAAACGTCTTCTGAAAGAGATGCCCGCCAGAGCCGAATGCATCGTGCCGACCATTGTGCAATTGGAGCTGGCGAAATGGCTCGCGCGCGAAGTCGGCGAGGACGAGGCGGATCGCGTGATCGCGTACACGCAGAAATGTGTCGTGGTGCCGCTGGATACCACCATCGCCCTGCTTGCGGCTGGCTTGCACCGCACCCATAAACTGGCGACAGCCGATGCGATCGTCTATGCGACCGCGCGCTCGCACAATGTCGCCCTGCTCACATGTGACGCGCACTTTGAGGGTGTGCCGGATGTTATTCTGTTTTCAAAGACATCGTGATATATGCAATCTTCCTCGCCTGCGGAACCTTGCGTATGGCATGATTTCCTTCCTCCCTCCCTCTCCATACATCCCATCCATCGGCCATCCCATGACACGTTCCCACCAGCGCAGCGCCACCGATTTGCGTCCGGTCACCATCACCCGCCAATTCACCAAACACGCCGAAGGCTCGGTGTTGATCGAAATCGGTGAGACCCGTGTGTTGTGCACCGCCAGTGTGGAGGAGCGGGTGCCGCCGCACAAAAAAAATTCCGGCGAAGGCTGGGTGACAGCCGAATACGGCATGTTGCCACGCGCCACCCACACCCGCTCCGACCGCGAGGCCGCGCGCGGCAAACAAACCGGTCGCACCCAGGAAATCCAGCGCCTCATCGGCCGCTCGCTGCGCGCCGTGGTGGATCTGAAAAAACTCGGCGAGCGGCAGATCACGCTTGATTGCGACGTGCTGCAGGCTGACGGCGGCACCCGCTGCGCGGCCATCACCGGCGCGTATGTGGCCTTGCACGATGCCGTGTCCGGCTTGCTGAAAAAAGGGCTCATCAAGGCCTCACCAATGCGCGACGCGGTGGCGGCGGTGTCGGTTGGTCTGCATGGGTTTGACGCACTGCTTGATCTCGACTACGCCGAGGACTCAACCTGCGAGACCGACATGAATGTGGTGATGACCGGCTCAGGCACTTTCATCGAGATACAGGGCACCGCCGAGGGGGTGCCATTCACACGCTTGCAGTCGGATCAATTGCTGGCGCTGGCCGAGGCTGGCATTGCCCGATTGATTGCGGCGCAAAAGGCGGCGCTGGCGGTGTGATCAACGCCGATATTTCGCCATAAACGCGCGGTCGATCCGGTCCTTCCAGCGCCATACCCAATCCCCTTCCCACGCGAGGCCGCCCCATGCGCCAATCGCGTGTTTGCCGCCGGTGGAAATCAGGTACAACGAACGTGCCTGTGGCGTGTAGGATTCCAACCCACCGCTCGTGAGCGCATGCCGCAAATTGTTTGCCAATGGCGGCCCGGCGCGTACCGCATACACGCCGGATTTTGGCCGGGGATACGCCTGCATGGCCGCGCAATCACCGGCGGCAAATACCTGCGGGTGGCTGATGGATTGCAATTTGTCGTTGGTGAGGATGCTGCCATCACCATCACATGCCAAGCCGGCTGCACGCGGCCACGCCGCCGTTGCCGCGCCCAATGCGCCGATCACAAAATCAGCCGGGAGGTGTTGGCCATTGGTGTTGGCGAGCCGCACGCCGGTGTCGTCCACCGCTGTGGCGGCGGCACCGCTGTGAAGCAAGACACCGGCTTGGTCGAGTGCGCGGCGGATGCGCGGGCCCACCCGGCCAGGCAGGGTGTTGGCTGCGGAAATGATGGTTGTTTTCACCCCGCATTCGCGCAGTGAAAATTGCAGCGCCAGCGCGATTTCAACCCCGCCCGCGCCGCCGCCAATGACGGCGATGCGGGTGCACTGGCCCTGTTGATGGCGCAGTGCCACTTGCTGTTTCAAGTGCGTGATGGCGGCGATGAATTTTTCAATGGGGCGGATGGCGATCATCCTGTCCGCGCCGGCAAACGCATTCGCCACCGATCCCGTGTCGATGCTCAAATAATCAAAATGAATGTGCTCGCCCGATTCGCACACCACTTCAGAGCGCGAAAAATCAATCTGGCGGCACGCGCTTTCCACCAGTCGCGCAGTGGCCGCATCAGCCAGCGGCGCCAGCGGGATGATGCAGTCATCGAGCGTGTAGTGCCCGGCGATCCAGCCGGGCAACATGCCGGAGTACACCTGCCGCAAATACGGTGTGATGAGGGTCACGCGGGTATCGGCCGGCGGATTGGCGGCGAAGTCTTTCAGCACATGCACATGCGCGTGGCCGCCGCCGAGGAGCACCAGTTGTTTCATCTATCGTCGCGCGGCGAATGTCACATCGCCGAACCAGGTGGTGACTTGTTCGCCGCTCTGGTCGGTATCATTGCCGACCGCAACCCCGGTGACGCGCGGCGCGGCGAAACCAAATGCCGCGCGAAAATCGGCGGCGACATCGCGGGTCTCATTCATCCACTGGCTGGCCATGCCGCCTGATTGCAAAACAATCATGCGCACCCGGTCGGTATAGGGGCTCCAGCGGCTGTAGCCGATTGCCGCCTTGTTGTCCCACACATAACAAATCGCCGCCGTCGGCACGTCCTGCCCGCTGACGAGGCGGGCAAGGCGGATTTTGGTGCGGTCGGTGAATGACAGGCTGGCCAGCGGCACATCAAAAAAAACATACATACGCGCGGCGAAATCGTCCCCCGGCTTGGTGTTGATGTCGGCACGGTCAAGCGCGCGGCTGATTTTCCACCGCCATGACATGAGCGGTGTATTGTCCGGGTCGAATTGCAGCGGCAGGCCGAGACTCGCGGCCGAATTGTCCGAATCGATTTTCAACACGGTGGTGCCCGCGTCATCAACCAGTGAAAAATTGTTTGGCTTGATTTTCGGAATCGACAGCACCCGCAATCCTGGGTCAAGTGGCGCGCCCGGCGTGTGGGCGGAAAAATTTTTGTAGTTGATGTGGATAGACGCTGCGGCGGCAACACCTGCCGCACAACACACCATCAACCATAAGATCGGGCGCGTTTTCATAGAGGCCAAAAAAATTCCAGTGGTGGCTTGAGGGTTTTGAGCCGTGCCAGGTCATCCGGGCGATCCACATCCCACAGCCCCTGCATGTCGTGCGCGGTCAGTCCGGCATTGTTGAGTGCGGCGTGTTGTTGCGCCAACACACGATCCGTGCCCCAGTCGATTCCCGCAAACATCGCCGGCCGGGTTTGTCTGGCACCAATCAACACATAGCCGCCGTCATCGGCGGGCGTCAGCACCACATCATGGGTCGCCAGTTTTTCGGCGGCACCCAACAAGTGGCGTTTGTCCATGGCCGGGCAATCCGCGCCGATCAACAGCACCCGTGGCCAGCGCAGCAACGCCTCGTTGAGACCAGCCAGCATGCGGCAGCCGAGATTGGGGTCGGTGTTTTGTTTGGCGAGTGCAATATCAAAATCATCCGCGCAATCGGTGAAAAAATTGTGTGTGACATCCGGCGCGCAACACAGCACCACATCGAGACGGGTGGCTTTTGCCGTGGTGATGGCGCGCTCAACCAACGCGGTGTGCAGCATCGCCGCCCCCTGCTCGCCGAGTGTCGGGATCAGCCGTGTTTTCACCTCACCGGGAACCGGTGCCTTGGCAAAAATCAGGATGACGGTTTCAGCGGCCATGGTATTGATGATGCAATGCGGCGGGTGTGGCGCCACAAAAATACGCGAGGCGCAGACGCCACATTTTGAAAATGGTGCGCCACACCCCGTGTTTTTCCCAGCGGCGGCCGGAAGTGGTGATCACCTGCGGCAGGCAAACGGGCGCGGTGATTTTTTTCAGGCGTGCGGACATTTCGATGTCCTCCATCAGCGGCTGATCCGGGAAGCAGCCCACCTGCCAAAACAATTCGCGTGTGACAAACATGCCTTGGTCACCAGTGGCAATGCCGGATATGCGCGAACGCCGATTCATGCACCAGGCGATCACCGGCAACATCCAGTGTGCGCCGCTGATGCACACATCAAAACGTCCCCATGCCGAGGCGCGGTTTAGCGCGCGAAGAATGAGCGTGTCCGCAGCGGCGGGCAGCAGCGAATCGGCGTGCAGGAACAACAACACCTCACCATGCGCGGCGCGTGCCCCGGCATTCATTTGGGTGGCGCGCCCCTTTGGGCTTGCCAGCACCTGGTCACAATGCGCCGCCGCGATGTCGGCGGTGACATCATCGCTGCCGCCGTCCACCACCACCACCTCCACCCCGCGTGTGCGCAGCGGTTGCAGGCTGTGCAGTGTCGCGGCAATGTGGGCGGCTTCGTTGAGTGCGGGAATGATGATGGAGAGTGTTGTCATGGTGATGCTAATAAAAATAGTGAACTTCCAAAAAAAACACAAATTCCGTCATTCCGGCGGAGGCCGGAATCCAGTCCATCGTATGTCAATGCGTTACCGCGGACTGGGTCCCAGCCGCAGCCTGCCCTCGAATGCCTTAATCGGGGGCTGGGACGACGGGGTTTTTAGAGGTTCTCAATTATGAAACTCAATGTAGGATAAGGAGTTTGAAGCAGTATTGACCGAAAACGCCCGCCAATAGCGGACTTTCATTTTTTAATGTGATTTGCATCAGCGCCATGCGAAATGCTGTCGTGACGCGGGTATGCGGGTGTTTTATCCGGTGCGACGAGCAATTTCACCACGCAGGACAACAAGGCAAAGACGCTGCCCTCGCCGCGTGTCCAGTTGTTCAGCGCCTCGCCCACTGCCAATTTGCCAACGGTGGCGGTCGAACGTTTGTATGCGCCCGCCGCGAATTTGTTGGCTTCGGCAAACGTCGGGTAGGTGTGGATGGTGGCGAGTATGCCTTCCAGCCCGAAGCCGTGTTTCATGGCGGCGACAAATTCGATCAGCAAATCACCGGCGTGTTCACCGACGATGGTGGCACCCAAAATCTTGTCGGAGCCTTTTGCCGTGATGACTTTGACAAAGCCGTGCGCTTCGCCGTCGGCAATGGCGCGGTCCAGGTCATCGATGCCGTACACAAACACATCGTGCGCGATATTTTTTTCGCGCGCCTCCTGCTCGTTCAAACCAACACGGGCCACTTCCGGGTCGGTGAAGGTCGCCCACGGCACCACCGAATAATCGACCTTGAATTTTTTGAATTTGCCAAACAGCGCGTTGACACTGGCGTACCACGCCATGTGCGAAGCGGTGTGGGTGAATTGAAAAGGCCCGGCCACATCGCCGCAGGCAAAAATATTCGGGTAGATCGTCTCCAGATATTCATTGGTCTCGACCACGCGGGTGGCGGGAATGCCGAGCTCCTCCAGCCCGTAACCGGTGGTGTTGGCGACGCGGCCGACCGCGCACAATATTTCATCAAAGGCGATGCGCTTGATTTGGCCTTGACACTCGACCAGCAAAATTTTTTCGCCGTTTTCGACCATCACTTGTTTGGCCGTGTGGTTGTCCAGCACCGTCACCCCTTCGCCCTCGAACTTTTGTTTGATGAGCGCCGAGACCTCGCTATCCTCGCGCAACAAAATACGCGGCGCCATTTCGACTTGTGTGACCTTGGCGCCGAAGCGCGCAAAACATTGCGTCAGCTCGCAGCCGATGGGCCCGCCGCCCAACACCACCAGGCGTTTGGGCAAGGTGCGCAGTTGCCACACGGTGTCTGATGTGAGCGGGTTGATTTCGGCGAGGCCGGGGATCGGCGGCACAAATGGCCGCGCGCCGGCGGCGATGACAATGTTTTTGCTGGTGAGATGTTGGATCGTGCCGTCGTCGAGCGTGATGGCCACTTCCCACGGCGAAATGATGGTTGCGCGGCCTTTGACACACTCCACGCCGAGCGCGGTGTAACGCGCCACCGAATCGTGTGGCTCAATCGCCGCCACCACCCGCGCGACACGCGCCATCACCTCGGCAAAATCCCAGGTGGCGCTCGCCGATGCAAAACCGAATTCTTTGGCACGGCCAATATGATTGAGCAATTTGGCGGCGCGGATCAGCGCCTTGGAAGGTACGCAGCCGGTGTTCAGACAATCGCCGCCCATTTGGTGTTTTTCAACCAACGTGACTTTGGCCTTTACCGCCGCCGCGATATAGCTGGTGACGAGGCCGGCCGCGCCCGCGCCGATCACCACCACATTGCGGTCATAGCGCGTTGGTTTTTTGTCCGCCCAGCGTGCATAGACTTTGCGCGCCTTCACACTGTCGAGCATTTTTTTGGCGATGATCGGAAAAATGCCCAGCAACACCAATGCCAGTCCGAGTTGCCACGACAATTTGAATTGCCCAAGCTGGGTTCCCGCATAAACATACACAATGGTGCCGGCCAACATGCCGACCTGGCTCACCCAATAAAAAGTCCAGGCGCGGATTTTGGTCAAGCCCATCGTCAGATTGATGAGAAAAAACGGCACGACCGGCACCAAACGCAGCGCGAACAAATAAAACGCGCCCTCTTTGGCGACGCCTTCGTTGAGGGTTTTTAATTTATCGCCGTATTTTTTTTGCACCCACTCGCCCAGCACAAACCGCGCACTCAAAAACGCCAGCGTGGCACCGATGGTCGAGGCAAAGGAAATCACCATGACCCCGGTGGCCAGGCCAAAAATCGCCCCGCCCGCCAATGTCAGGATCGCCGCACCCGGTAGCGAAGCAGCCGTGACGGCTACATAAAGCAAAAAATACGCGGCAATGGCCAGCGCCGGATGCGCGGCGTAATAAGCATGGATGGCGGCTTGCTGCGACTTGAAATAGTCGAGGTTGAAATAACGGCCGAGATCAAAAACAAAATATGCCGCAATCAGTGCGCCGACAATGAACAGTACCAGCAGACGGCTTTTTTTCATGTGCTTTCCTGTGAGCAGGTTGCCCGAACCAATCCCAAAGCGTGCGGCGGGGCAAAATCGGGGCCTGCATCAATGCGCGAAAAATAAGATTCATGCGCCGCCGAGCCGCGCGGCCAGTTTGCCAAAAACGCCCGCTGAAACGCGGCGTGGTCATAGTGTACGGGAAGTGCATCAATGTGGAGGCCGCCGATGACCGCGCCGTATTGTGCCAAGCCTTCGGTGGCAGCGTGAATGGAAATGCGGGTGATGAGCCCATATTGCGTGCCGCCAAAATTGGGCATGCCTGCCGCGCCGTTGTTGATGACAAAACTGTGGCGCGCATCAGCACCAAATCCAGTACCGAAGTGCCGAAAGGTCGGCAGGCAGGTATGGCTAGAGGCAAAGCCTGCGAGGCGGTTGTCCGCGCAAACGGTTTGCAGCCAATTAACATTGGCTGCGTCATGCAGCGCATCGTGCGCAAAGCGCCAGCCTGCAAGCGACTCGGCATCACCATGCACGATGCCAATGCGGCTGTCACCCACCGCCGCCACCATGTGCATCGGCAATGTGGCCAGCCGCCCGGCGAGTGGGTTGGCAAGTGAGGGCAGGGTGCGCGCCGTCTCTTGCAAGCGTCGCATGATGGCATTTGAGCGCGCCACTTCAATGTCGCCCACATGATCGGGATAGGCGCAGCCGCAGTCGGCAGTATCTGCAACCAACTCGGTTTCAACATTGCCGCGCAGGGCAACATGCTTCAACACTGCTTCATTGATGGCGCAAAAACTCGCGTCATCCACATTGAACCAATTGAAGTCGCCGTTGAAAATGAGAGTGGGCACGACCGCCTCCTGCCGCGCCATGTGCAATATGGTATTGAGCGCCGCCACATTGCCGTACAGCCCGCCAATCACATAGAGCGTCTCGGCGCGGATGTCCGCGTCGCGCGCGAACACATCCGGCGCATAACGATAGTGCAGCGGGCAGGTGCGGCCTGGGGTCATGCGTGGCAGGCTATTCCGCCGCCGCGAGCGTGGGCATCAAATCCGCATCCAGCGCCCCGCCGCAGCTCGACCCCTGCCCGGCGGTGCAGCCGTAACAATGATCCTTCACCACAATCGGGTTGCCCTGCAAATCCACATTCATCAGCTCACGCAAATGTGTTTTCAGTTGGGTGCCATGCAGCAAAGGCAGCCCCAGCATCTGGTTGAAATCACAGTCATAGACATAACCCAGATGATCCACCGACAACAAGCTGCGGCACATCACGCCATCCAGATTGTGTGACTGGAAATTGGCGACCAGCAAATCCATGTAGCCTTCAAACTGGCCTTTGGAAATCAGGGTTGAGCCAAAACGCTGGATCGGCATGTTGGTGATGGTGTACAAGTGGTTGAAGACAATGCCGAAATTTTCTTGCAGCAATCGATGGTAGTCCGCTTCCAGTGCTTCCTGCGGCGGCGGCAGCTTCGGCCCCTGCGGGTTGAACACCAGATTCAAAACCAGATCGCTGCCGGCCACACCAAACCCAAGCGCATTCAATTTTTTGAGCGCGGTGATGGACGCCTCGAACACACCCTCACCGCGCTGTTTGTCCACATTGTCCTGCGAATAACACGGCAATGATGCGGTGATCTCCACGCCCTCACGAGCCAGAAAATCCGCCATGTCTTCAAAGCCCGGCTCCTGCAAAATCGTCAGATTGCAACGGTCGATCACCCGCACACCCAGCGCCCGAGCGGCGCTGACCAGTGGGCGAAAATGCGCGTTCAACTCCGGCGCACCACCAGTCAAATCGAGCTGTTTCACGTTTGACGCGCGCAAAAATTCAATCACCTCGTTGACCGTCTCCAACGACATCATTTCGGTGCGATCCGGGCTGGCGTTCACATGGCAGTGAAAACACGCCTGGTTGCACTTGTAGCCGAGATTGACCTGCAAAGTTTCCAGCGCCTTGCGGCGGAGGTGCGGAAAGCCGCGGGATTTCATCAGGTGCAGGGTTTGGTGCATGGTGTGCCTGGGATGGTTTTAGGGATGCCAATCGAGTGACGCTATTACGGGCGGCCGATGCAAATGGATGCGCGGCATCAGCAACGTCAGCGAAGTTTGTAAAACGGATTCCGCACAGACAATAGTTTTTCAAACTTCTGGTTGTGCTGCATGTCTTCCGACAAGACAATTTTGCATCCCGCCAGCAGGGCGGCGGCAATGATCATCGCATCGTATATCGACAGCTTGTATTTTTCAGCGACATCGAGGCCGCGATCATGTGTCGCCGTGCTGACATCCACCACGGTACACACGGCGCGGATCACGTCGATAAACCCGCGAATTTCCGCAATCGACATTTTCAGCTTGCGCGAGGCAACCGAAGCAAATTCGTTGAGCACTTGCACGCTGATTATCCCTCCACTCGCCAATTCGGCTTCCGCACGATCTGCCTTGGCCGCGTCGCCGGAAAGCAAATAGAGCAACACATTGGTATCGATAAACCGGTCAGCCGCGTTCATTGGCTTCCAGCCGGTCGAATTTGAATCCGGCCGGCAAACGCCCGCGAAATTTCCTCAATTGCGCGAGCAGCTCGCGTGGCTGCGGGCGTCTTTTGATTTCAAACACACGGGCACCCGCCACCTGGATTTCGATTTCATCGCCCTCGGCGAGGGTGAGCGCCTCGACCACGGCGGCGGGCAGGCGCACCGCCAGGCTGTTGCCCCATTTTGCGACTTGCATGATGTTCTCCGAACGCATAGATATACAGTGACTCATTGTATATCTATGGTGCTATTTTCGCAACTCTTAGAGCTTCCGCGAAGACTAGTCTATGGTACACAGCGTGACGCGCGCCGCGCGCTTCAGCGCGTCAGCTGCAGCAGTGGGTTAGGCCAGATAAGCAGCGCAATGCTACGGTTATAGACCTGACCCTACGCGTTGCTACGCGTTGCTCATGGATTGAAGTTGCTCCTGCCGCCCTTGCTGCGGAAACGCAGCGCTCAATCAGCGCCCGACCGATACCTTGCCGCCAAGCGTCCGGCTCAACGAAGAGCGCGTCCAACTCTGAATCACCGTCGTCGCGCGGAAGAATGGCCGCGAACCCCTTGATTAAGCCTGCCACTTCTGCGACGAACACCCCACCATCTTCGATTTGCTGAAGAGGCAGTTCAATGGCGTCAGGATTCGCCACCAAAGCCCCACGGTCGCCCGGATTATTGAGCAAGGCTCGCCATTGAAGCGCTTCGAGGGGCTTTTGCTCAGAGTCAACGGCTGGCCGAATTGTGACTTGTCGCATTGAGTTCAAAGAGACCTAACGAGGCTGTAGGAAAAGTCCCCGACACACTACTCGGGATAAATATGGGGGTACGGTCATCATTCCCGAGAGGGAGATAGCGCCGTGTAGACGATTCTGAGAGGCCAAATTTCGCACTCCATTCCGCATTTTTCTCAA